>CAIXNQ010000152.1 GCA_903920835.1 uncultured Bacteroidota bacterium
ATTTTATTTAGATTCAAATATAGACTTGCTGGATTTATGAAAGTGTTTTCGGCATAAAATTCCATACAGAAATTTGCTTCATAAATATCGCCTCTTTGAATATGGGCTAACATTTTAGAAACTTTTTCAATATAATTCTTTTTTGAAATGCGTTGATTTATTTCTATTGCGTTTTTTTGTTCTTCAGTAGCAATGATTGTTTTTTCTATTTCTTCAAAATCTGAAGCTAATTCGTCGTCACAACAATTCAGATAAGCAATTTCTAACTTTTTGTCTTTAAGTAGAAATAGTTTTTTGGGTTGAAAGAAAAACAAATCTGGAAACTGAAGTCCGTCAAAATTAGTTGAAATTAAGGGCTCGATATCGTTCTTTAAATCATAAGTCAAGTAACCAAAAAGCCAGTCTTTGGTAGCTTGTTGATAATTTTTTAATTCATCAAACGCATTGAAATAATCGGTTTGTAAAGAAGTAAATGAATCGACTGCAACTATTAAATCATATTGCGAATGTTTGTCGGGAAATGAATTGGAATCTAAAAAAACAACTTCTCTAAATTGCTGCGACCATTGAAAGATTTGGTTTTTAAACAATTCAGTATTGGCAACAGTTTTAATTTCAATTTTTCTCAAACGACTTGAATTAATTATTAACTATTTCTGAAACTCCAGTGGCATTTATTTTAGAAATATGAATATCGAAAGGAATAGTTGTTTTTTTGTATTCGTGCTTCATTGCTTTTGCAACTTCTTGGGCAGTTTGGTTATCCTTACATAAAGCAAAAATTGATGGACCTGCTCCTGAAATTCCTGCTCCCAAAGCACCTTTATACTTTGCCACTGCAACGACTTCATCAAAATTTGGAATAAACTTTTTCCGAAGCGGTTCAACCAATACATCTTTCAACGAACGACCAATCAAATCATAATCATTTGTGTATAATCCAGCAACCAAACCTCCTAAATTTCCCCATTGAGTAATGGCATCTTTCAAAGGAATTAAGGGTTGAAGGACAGCTCTAGCATCGGCAGTTTTAACTTCAATATGTGGGTGCAAAACTACTGCGTGAAGAGATTCCGGGCTTTCGATTCTAATAACGTCTAAAGGATCATAACCTCGAACTAACGTAAAACCACCCAGAAGGCAAGGCGCTACATTATCGGCATGTTCACAACCACTCGCAACCACTTCACCTTTCATTGCAAAAGCAATCAATTCATTTCTTGAAAAGGGTTTTCCAAGCAATTGATTTATCCCGAATACAGCTCCTGCAGCACTCGCCGATGAACTTCCAATGCCACTTCCGGCTTTTATTTTTTTAATGATTTCAATTTCAAATCCAAAATCGGGGTTAATTTTTTCTAGTAATGCTAATGCAGCAACTCCTGCAACATTTTTAGTTGTTTCTAATGGCAAATCTGCGCCTGAAATCTTAGTGATTCTAACTCCTTTTTCAGTGACTTTATTTATAATCATTTCGTCACCGATGGTTTCTAAACAAAGTCCCATAACGTCAAAACCACAATTTAGATTGGCGATGGTGGCGGGACAAAATATTTTAATGGAATTCATGGGTTTCCGATATTTATTAGATTAAGATTGGTAGATAGAAGTGTTGGTCTAATGTATATTTTTTATTTTTTAGAATCTAAATACATTCTTGCTTTTATTAAATCCTCTTCTGTGTCAATCCCGAAACTGATATGATTAGTTTGAACCATTTTAATTCGTTTTCCAAATTCAAGATAGCGAAGTTGCTCTAATTTTTCGGTGGTTTCAAGCATTTTCATTGGTAATTTTGAAAACGCTATCAAAGCTTCTTTTCTGAAAGCATAAATTCCGATGTGTTGAAAATAATCAGCTATTGCATTTGATTCTCTTGGATAAGGTATTGTTGCTCTAGAGAAATAAAGCGCAAAACCTGATTGATCGACAACAACTTTTACATTATTTGGATTGTTAATTTCATCAGCATCAGTGATTTTTCTCATTAATGAAGCTAGATCGATTTTTCTATCTTCGTCGTTTTTAAATACTTTTATAAGTTGTTCTAAAGGTTTTTTTTCTGTAAAAGGTTCATCTCCCTGAACATTTACAATTATATCTACATCAAAATCTGCAATAGCTTCGGCAATTCTGTCGCTTCCAGATTCATGAGTTTTTTTGCTCATAAGTGCTTTGCCTCCATTTGATTGAATTTCATTAAAAATCAAATTTGAGTCAGTTACAACAAAAACGTCATCAAATAAATTTGTTTCAAAAGTAGCCTGATAAGTTCTTAATATTACCGATTTACCTCCTAAATCTTGTATTAATTTAGCTGGAAATCGAGTCGAATCATATCGGGCGGGAATTACGGCAATAATTTTCATTTGATAATTAAATATTGTTGCAAATATAAAGCGGGTAAGTTGAAAAACAATAATTGCATTTCTACAAAAAAAAACCTATCTAAACGATAGGTTTTGTTATAATTACGAGAGAAAAATTAATTTACTTTGCTGAATCTTTAATAAATGTTCCCCAAGTAAGGTTGTTTTGTCCTGGTTTTTGTTTTTTGGCAGCTGCTATCGCCATTTTTGCAGCTTCTTCCACAACCCACTCAAAGTTTTCTGCTCCAACCGAGGTTAATTCGGCGTCAGGAGCCGGATTTCCAAAATCAATTGCATACGGAATGCCGTCACGAACAGCAAATTCAACGGTGTTAAAATCATATCCTAAACCTTTACACAATCGAAGGGTGTAATCTTTTATAGTTGCCATTAACTTTTTATCTGTATTTGGATTTTCAACAACGTAACGCAAGTGGTGTGGATTTCTTGGCTCATAAGGCATAATTCTGACTGCTTTTCCGCCCAAACAATAAACGCGATAGTAATCTTGAAATACAATTTCTTCTTGCAATAGCATTACTAACTGACCTGTTTCTTGGTGTTTTTGCCAAAATTCTTCTTTGTTTTCAAGTCGGTAAACATTTTTCCAACCACCACCAGCATAAGGTTTCATGTAAGCTGGAAAACCAATATAATCAAATATACCATCCCAATCCATTGGAAATTTTAAATTTCTAAACGATTTTGAAGTCGTGTCTGTTGGGTGTTCTGCCGACGGAAGAATCACTGTGTTTGGTAGCGGAACACCTAGTGTGTCTGCCAAGCAGTTGTTAAAAAATTTGTCATCTGCACTCCACCAAAACGGATTATTGATAACGTTAGTTCCTGTCAAAGCTGCATTTTTTAAATAAGCTCTATAAAAAGGAACATCTTGCGAAATTCGGTCAATAATTACGGCATATTCGCCACCTTTGTTTTGAACAACTTTGTCTATTGAAACCGCTTCCGCAACAATATCTTTTTCGTTTTTACTGTTGACACGGTCAATAAAAGCTTGCGGAAACGTGTCTTCCATTCCAAATAAAATTCCTATTTTTTTCATATAATTTAATTTAAAGATTTGATTAATTTTTAACTTTACTAAAGACTGACAAAAGACTTATGACTAGAATCTAATTCTCGACAAATAATGTGGAAACATCTCTTTCCAAATTGGCCAATCATGTTCTCTGTTTTGTCGAATATCAAGCCAATGTGAAACATCTTTATGTGCCAAAACACGGCTTAATTTTAGATTTGCATCAAAACAAATATCCCAGTTTGATGTTCCTAAAACAATGTCCATGTTCCAAAGTTCATGATCGTTGAGACCTGGCAAATAATCTTCTGGACTGTTGTAAAAAACAGTATCATCGTGAAAGCCATCCATAAAACTCCTGATTGAAAATGCGCCACTCATCGAGAACATGTGACTGACATATCCGGGATGACGGAACGCAAAATTTGCTGCATGATAGCCTCCAAAACTGCAACCAGCAACGGCTACTTTTCCTGCACCTGTGTTGTTTTTGATGCGCTCTACAATTTCGTGACAAATCATTTTGTCATACCAACTGTGGTTTTGTATTCTATGAACAGGATGAATTTGTTTGTTATAAAAGCTGTCTTTATCAATGCTATCTGGACAAAAAATCTGGATTAACCCTTGCTCAATATACCAGCGAGCTGATTCAATTAGACCTTGGTCTTTGTTTTCGTGGTAGCTTCCCATTGAAGTCGGGAAAAGAACTACAGGGAAGCCCGAATGACCAAAAACGAGCATCTGAATTTCTTTGTTTAAATTGGGTGAGTTCCATTTGAAATATTCTTCTTTCATCTGAAATATTTTGGTTTATAATTATTTCAAACAATTTTAATGATTATTGAGTAGATAACCAATAAAAAAATGCACTACAACAAATTATTATCAAAAGTGATTATTATTACAAAAAAAACTAATTATTGTATAAAAATGACCATTTCAAAATATAATATATTGTTTTTTCAACAATAAAAAAAGTCGTCATAAATCTGATAAATTAAATTTATTTCAGATTTAAAACGACATTTATGGTCTATTTTGAACTTTGATTACAAATTAATACATAAAATCGTAATAATAAAACGGCATATATAAAAATTACTTCAATTAAAAACAAGATTATTTTGGATTAAAAACTAAAAACGGAACTATCATTTCTTCGAGAGAGATGCCTCCGTGCTGATAGGTGTTTTTATAGTAACTGGCATAATAATTTAGGTTATTTACATAAGCAAGAAAAAAATCATTCTTAGCAAAAATATAAGAACTGCTCATGTTTATTGAAGGCAATCCAATGGTTTTAGGGTCTTTTACAGCATAAACATCTTTGTCTTCAAAGGTTAGGCTTCTTCCAGTTTTGTAGCGTAAATTTAAGCTTGTGTTTTTGTCGCCCACCACTTTTGAAGGGTTTTTAACATTAATTGTTCCGTGGTCGGTTGTGATAATTAACTTGAAACCTAGTTTTTGTGCTTGTTGAATAATGTCGAGTAAGGGAGAGTTTTTGAACCAACTTAAAGTCAGTGAACGATAAGCTTTATCGTCTGAAGCGAGTTCTTTAACAACATCCATTTCTGTTTTTGCATGTGAAAGCATGTCAACAAAATTGTAAACTAAAGTAACTAAATCATTGTTTTTATATGATTTGAAGTTTTCGGCAAGTTTTTTTCCGCTGGTCAAGTTGGTGATTTTAAAATAGTCTTGTTTGATGTTTAAGCCCAATCTTTTAAGATGTGCCGTTAAAAATTCGGCTTCATAAAGATTTTTTCCGCCATCTTCAACATCGTTTTTCCAATATTGTGGAAATTGTTTTTCCATTTCGAGCGGCGTCAATCCTGAGAAAATAGCGTTTCGAGCATATTGAGTAGCTGTTGGTAAAATTGCATAATAGGGAACTTCTTTTTCTAGTTTGTAATAATTTGCGACCACGCTTTCAAAAGATTTCCATTGGTCGTAGCGCAAATTATCTATGACAACGAAAAGAATTGGCTTGTCTTTTTTAACAATTTCGGGTACAACTAATTCTCTAAAAAGTGTGTGCGATTGAACTGGTTTTTCTGCTTTTGGTGCAAACCAGTTGACATAATTTCGTTCTACAAATTTTCCGAACTGCATGTTGGCTTCTACTTTTTGAGATTCTAGTATTTCAACCATGCTTTGATCATTGATGTTTTCTAGTTCAAGCTCCCAAAAGACTAACTTTTTGTAGAGTTCAATCCAGTCTTCAAAAGAGTTGACCATCGAGAGTTCCATGGAGATTTTTCGGAATTCTTTTTGATAATCGAGGGTTGTTTTTTCGGAAACAAGTCTTGAATGGTCTAGATTTTTCTTTAAACTCAATAAAATCTGGTTTGGATTGACGGGTTTTATGAGATAATCTGCAATTTTGGAGCCAATGGCTTCTTCCATGATATATTCTTCTTCGCTTTTTGTAATCATAATGATGGGCGTTGAAGATTTTTTTTCTTTCATTTCAGAAAGAGTTTCGAGACCGCTCATTCCGGGCATATTTTCGTCGAGGAAAACAATATCGAAATTGCCTTCGTCGAAAATATCTATGGCATCGCGACCGTTGTTTGAAGTTGTAACGTGATAGTTTTTCTTTTCGAGAAAAAGGATGTGTGGTTTTAGCAAATCGATTTCGTCATCGACCCAAAGAATTTTTATTTGATCCATAGTTGTTTTATTTTTAATGGTGCAATTTAGTTTTATATCAGTTTAATTATTGGTAATTAAACTATAAAATAACGAATAAAAATTACTTTTATTAGAAATCTAATATTTAATTTGATTTTGAAGAGAAAAATTTCAGTTGAAAGTATCCTGATAATTATAGCTTAATCAATTTTGATGTATGAATTGTATTTTCATTTTTTAATATTAAAAGATAAATTCCCGTAGCTAAAAAATCAATGTTTATATCTGTTTGATTAGGATTTATATTGGTTTTCATTGTTAAATTTCCGTTGCTATTATATATGTATATTTCAGAATTAGTGAATAGATTTTGAATTTCGATTTTGTTTTTGGCAGGATTTGGATAAATCATGGCTGTTTCTGGTTCAATTTCGGTGGTTGATTGAAGCAAACAACTGGGCAATTGGCTCCAACTAAAAATACCTTTTTGAAAACTAAATTCATCTGATGTTGCTGTGCCGCCTCGGCTGGAATAATTCATGTTGCAGTAGGTGGCATTTCCGTTTGGAAAATTAAAAAACGATACAAAGAATCCTTTTTGTGTTGTGATATTATTAATGTTATTAAAAGGATATTCTTTTCCAGTTCCGTTAATGTTGATGTTATCAAATTCGAGATTGTAAATGCCATCGCCAGCTTTTTTTTGAATTATTATGGCGTCGCATTTTGAATCGATGATGTCGATATTTTTAATTTGAATGTTCTTTACTTGAGTTCCTGCGCTGTTTGATGAAAAAATATCAATGGCTCCGCAGCGTTGATTGTATAAATCATTTTGAGTTCCTGCTGCAATTATCGTAATATCGTGAAACTCGTTTAATCCAATGCTGTTGAATCCAACTCCTGAGAAATTATTACTTAATCTAATGCCCGATTCGAGATTGTCTTTGATAATTAAATTGTAGGCTTTGTTATTTTTGCCTCCATAAAATGCAACGCCTGACGCCCGCCAACAGTTTTCGGAGGTGTTGAATCGAAATGTGTTATTAACGCACTCAAGATCATTGGCACACCAAATTGCTTGGTCATCGTCGCCATTATTTCTGAAACTGCAATGTTCAACAATGGCATTTGAAGTTCCTTTGCAGAGGTTAATTCCGTCGGCATAATTGTTTCTGAAGCGACAATTTGATAACATAAAGCCATCTGCAATCGTGGGACCGCCAGTATTGTATTGTGCGATCCAAGCTCCACATTCAAAATGTTCTGCCCAAATCTTTGTGATTATAGAACCAGCGGTGTAAACGCCATTAATGGCTTTGTAAGAATTGCTTCGAGAAGCATTGACTGTAGTTAGAAATAAATTTGAATAACTAATGTTTTGAGCATTGGCAGTTAGACCACCGTTGTTTTGAGTGGTGTTTGTAAAGTTGATTTGTGAGTACCACATTCCTGCTCCAACTAAAGAAGTGTTGGCAACCCCAAAATAGAGTTGGCTATTGACATTATAAATGCCCGAAGGAAGATAAATTGGTTGTCCGCCATGCAAATTGATGAATGATTGAAGAGTGCTGCCATTGCCTGTATAGATTGCTGCACCTGATGGAGCAGTTACAATTGTTGGAATTGCTTCCATTTCTATAAAATCTACAGTGATTTGACCTGTGATTTGAACCAATGAGATTGTTCCAGAAATTAATGAGGGAAGTTTGCAACGCACTTCATCGAAACGCATTTTGGGATTGTGGTTGAGTATGCCAACGTTATTTGGGTTTCCGTTATTATATAATGATTCCCAAGAATATGTTGAAGTTAGATTAATTGTGTTGACAAGCGTTGCACCTTCATAAATTTCTATTGATGCTGAGGTTCCGTCGGGAATGCTGTAACGAAGAACCAATCCGTCGGCAGGGGTTGATAGCTGCCAAGTGAGTTTTGGGGTTGCTCCAGTTAACAATACACATTGTTGGTCTGAAGCTTCAGATTGCAAATCGACTTGATTATATGATTTTGAAAGAATGGTTGCTGTGCTGCCTACTAATCCAGTTTCGGCTTCATAGCGAGTGTAAGGTGCATCGAAGTATCCACGTTGTGCAAACAAATTTGAAATTGAAAGAGTTAATAGAAGATAAATTATAAAATAGAAGGGAAGTTTCATATTGTTGATGTCTGATTAATCAATGAACTTCGCCAAAAATAATTTATTTCATTGGGACTTACGTTTTATTTTGAAAGAAATACAAGCGAGATAATAAAAGTTTGAAATCAAACAAGTTTGTTTAAAAAATTAAAATAGATTTTAAATTCTGTAACGCTTCGCTTCTGATTTGATTTAAGAGTTGCCTGATTTTTCTGAGTTTATCAAGCTTCATTGCATTGAGTTGTTTTTGCCAATCGTTGTCCTTTTTAATTGTGAGCAAATAAATTTAATGGTTGGCTCTTATCAACAGAGCTATCAGAGTCTTGTTAGAAACATATAAGGTCATTGGGTTGGCATTAGAGGGCTTTGCAGGTTAGGTTGATTTTAAACAAAATGCTGTCCAGCTTCATTAAAATAAACTAGACACCCACCAAAATAAATGAGGCTTACGCCAAAATAAAAAGACTGAACCAATTGCTTAAGAAAATTGTCGGACGTCACCAGAAACATTTCTGACGTCACCAGAAAATATTCTGACGTCACCAGAAAATATTCTGACGTCACCAGAAAGTTTTCTGACGCCACCAGAAAGTTTTCTGACATCACCAGAAAACTTTCTCACGCCACCAGAAAATATTCTGACGTCACCAGAAAATATTCTGACGTCACCAGAAAGTTTTCTGACGCCACCAGAAACATTTCGAGATTGGACAGGATTAAGCAAAAATCAACAAAACTTCCGCACCAGCCTCAATCAATGGCTATAGAATAGCGCTATAACACACAACCAATTGGACGAGTCGTGGCATTTAATCTGTGAGCAAGTGGTCGGGCAAGACATTTCATTGAAATAACAGACTTTGCTATATCTTTGCTAAAACAATAATGACGTTATGGCTCAATTCATCAAAATTTATGAAGACAAACCCAATGAATCTGCTATAAAAAAAGCTGTTGACGTTTTAAAAAATGGGGGATTAATCATTTATCCAACAGATACTGTTTATGGGTTGGGTTGCGATATTACCAATTCAAAAGCGTTAGAACGTATTGCAAAAATTAAAGGAATAAAGCTAGAAAAAGCTAATTTTTCGTTTGTTTGTAGTGATTTGAGTAACTTGTCTGATTACGTTAAACAAATAGATACTGCAATATTTAAGATTTTAAAAAGGGCCTTGCCTGGGCCTTATACTTTTATTTTGCCCGGAAATAACAATTTACCTAAGGAATTTAAGAAAAAAACCACGGTTGGGATTCGGATTCCAAACAATAATATCGTTATTGATTTAGTAAAGATGCTCGGCAACCCCATTGTCTCTACCTCAATTCACGACGACGATGAGGTTTTAGAATATTCAACCGACCCCGAATTAATTTTTGAAAAATGGCAAAATCTAGTCGATTTGGTCATCGACGGTGGTTATGGCGACAATGAACCTTCGACCATTATTGATCTTTCGGGTTATGAACCAATAGTTATTCGAGAGGGAAAAGGAACGTTAGATATTTTGTAAATTGTATTTTAATCAAACTCTGAAGTAAAAAACAATTCTACATTCGGAAATTTAGACTGTGTCATTTGAATTGTAAAATCAGAATCGGCAAGAAAAACCAATTGATTGTATTTGTCGTGAGCCAAAAACTTTTGTTTAATTCTTCTGAACTCTCTAAATTCTTCACTTTTTGGATCTTTCGGTTTTACCCAACAGGCTTTGTGCACTGGGAAGTTTTCATAAGAACATTTGGCTCCATATTCGTGTTCAAGTCTGTATTGAATTACTTCATATTGCAGTGCGCCAACAGTTCCGATAATTTTTCGATTGTTCATTTCTAGCGTGAAAAGTTGCGCCACGCCTTCATCCATCAATTGATCAACTCCTTTTTCTAATTGTTTTGATTTTAATGGATCTGCGTTGTTGATGTATCTAAAATGCTCCGGAGAAAAACTAGGAATTCCTTTGAAACTCGTAATTTCTCCTTCGGTTAAAGTGTCTCCAATCTTGAAATTTCCTGTATCGTGCAGCCCAACAATATCACCTGGATATGAAATATCTACAATTTCTTTCTTTTCGGCAAAAAAAGCATTTGGGCTAGAAAACTTTAAATTTTTCTTTTGACGAACGTGATAATAGGGTTTGTTTCGTTCAAATGTGCCCGAAACTATTTTGATAAACGCCAATCTGTCGCGGTGTTTTGGATCCATATTGGCATGAATTTTAAAAACAAAACCAGCCATTTTTTCTTCTTTTGGATCGATTAATCGTGTTTCTGATTCTTTTGCCCTTGGTGAAGGCGCGATTTCTATAAAGCAATCCAGCAATTCTCGTACTCCAAAATTATTAAGCGCAGAACCAAAGAAAACGGGTTGCAATTTTCCGTCTAAATAATCTTGATGATCAAATTTCGGATATACTTCATCAATAAGTTCTAGTTCAGATCTTAATTTATCTGCCGGATTTTGACCGATGATTTTTTCTAATTCTGGACTTTGAAGGTCAGAAAAAGCAATAGTTTCTTCGATATTCTTTCGGCTATCACCACTAAAAAGATTGATATTCTTTTCCCACAAATTATAAATCCCTTGAAAGTCATAGCCCATTCCGATTGGGAAACTTAAAGGAGTAACCGTTAAACCCAATTTCTGTTCAACCTCGTCCATCAAATCAAATGCGTCCTTTCCTTCGCGATCCAACTTGTTAATAAAAACAATGATTGGTATTTTTCGCATTCTACAAACGGCAACTAATTTTTCGGTTTGTTCCTCAACTCCTTTGGCAACGTCGATAACAACAATCACGCTGTCAACAGCGGTTAAAGTTCTAAAAGTATCTTCGGCAAAATCTTTGTGACCAGGAGTGTCGAGAATATTAATTTTTTTGTCTTTATAATTAAAAGCGAGCACCGAAGTCGAAACAGAAATACCTCTTTGGCGTTCAATTTCCATAAAGTCACTCGTGGCTCCTTTTTTAATTTTATTGTTTTTAACTGCTCCAGCTTCTTGAATTGCGCCTCCAAACAACAATAGTTTTTCTGTTAAAGTTGTTTTTCCAGCATCTGGATGCGAAATGATTCCAAAAGTTCGTCGTCGTAAAATTTCGTTTAAAAAGCTCATATTTTTTTTAATGGGTTGCAAAAATAGCATTTATTAGCTAATAAAATTATAATCAAATATTGGTTGATCATTTTTTGATAAAATTCAATCTGATTCTATAAAAGTTTTGTTAATACTAAATCATATAGTTGTTAAATACAATTGAATTGCTATTTTTGTTGATTGTAAAAAATAAAGGCATATTTGAATTTGCCAATTCTAGTATAAATATTAAATTGAAATTTTTAAAATAATGAAGTTAAACAAACTGTTTTTAGGAGTAGTACTTTCTTTAAATTTAATCGTTCACGCGCAACAAAGTAACAAAGAAGTTTTATTTACAATTAACGAAAAACCTTATTACACCGACGAATTTGCTAGGGTTTACAAAAAAAATATTGAACTCGTAAAAGACGAATCTCAAAAAAATCTAGACCAATATTTAGAACTATTCATTGGTTACAAACTAAAAATAAACAAAGCCTACGATTTAGGACTTCAAAATAACGAAAAGTACCAAAAAGAATTAAAAGGCTATCGCACACAACTTTCTAAAAATTATTTTTCGGATTCTAAAGTAACTAATGAGCTTATTCAAGAAGGCTATAATCGTTATTTGAAAGAAGTTAAAGCCTCGCATATATTGGTAATGTGCGATGAAAATGCTATGCCTGCTGATACTTTAATAGCATTTAATAAAATAAAAGAAATCCGTCAAAGAATTGAAAAAGGAGAGGATTTTGGAAAAGTAGCAACTGAAGCCTCACAGGATCCATCAGCAAAAGAAAACAAAGGAAATTTAGGTTATTTTTCTGCCTTTAGAATGGTTTATGCTTTTGAATCTGCCGCATTTAAAACCCCACTTGGTTCGGTTTCAAAACCATTTAGAACTCGTTTTGGATACCATATTCTTAAAGTTGAAGACATTAGAGATAATCGCGGAGAAGTATCGGTGGCACACATCATGATTTTAAAACCAGCTTCAGACACTAAAGAAGACAATGAAAAAGCAGAAAACACCATTAAAGACATCAACAAAAAGCTACAACAAGGCGAAAGTTTTGAATCGTTAGCCAAATTGTATTCTGAAGATAAATCATCTGCTCAAAAAGGTGGCGTTTTAAGCCGATTTGGTTCAGGTCAAATTAGTTCAGACGAATTTGAAAATGTTGCTTTTAGTTTAACTAAAGAACATCCAATTTCAGAACCTTTCAAAACCCAGTTTGGTTGGCATATTATTAAATTGATTGAAAGACATCCGCTCAAAAAATTTGATGAAATGAAATCAGAACTTGAAGATAAAATCGGAAAAGACGACAGATCTAGATTGATTACAGCTTCATTGAATGAAAAATTAAGAAAAAAATACACTGTTAAAAAAGATGCAAAACAGTATTCTAAAATTCAAAAAACGGTAACCGACCAATATTATGACAACAAATGGGAATTACCTGAAAACAAAGCGGACTTTGCAACAACTTTAGTAACAATTCAAGATCAAAAAATTAACGGAGATTCGTTTCTTGATTATTTAAGATCTCAAGAAAAAGCAGGTTTGAAATTAAAACCAATCAACAAATTAGTTGATAAATTTTATACCGATTTCGAAAATGAAAAACTAAGTTCCTATTATAATGATCATTTAGAAACTGAGTTCCCGGAATTTTCTTACGTAATGGACGAATATAGAGATGGTCTTTTATTATTTGATTTGATGGAAAAAGAAATTTGGGATAAATCTAAAAAAGACACTTTAGGATTGAAACAATTTTATGATGCTAATATTTCAAAATATACTTGGAAGACTCGTTTGGAATTGACCGTTGCTTCTTCTACAAACTTGGATATTTTGAAAAAAGCTCAAAAATTATTGAAGAAAAATAAAACTGCCGAAGAAATTAAAACAGCTTTAAACACAAAAGATGTAGTCAACGTAATGGCTAGCACCGCAATTCAAGAAGAAGGAAATGAATTTATTCCAAAAGGAACAAAATTTGAAGTTGGAGTTTCAGAAATTACCAAAGACGGAGAATATTATTTTGTTTCAAAAGTAGATCGTGTTGTTCCAGCGGGCAACAAAACGCTTGAAGAATGTAAAGGAAAAGTGATAAATGACTACCAACAATATTTGGAAGAAAATTGGGTAACCAATTTGAAAAAAGAATACAATGTAAAAGTGAATAATGAAACTTTTGAAAAAGTAAAAAAACAAATCCAACAAAAATAAATGAACATCAGCAAAAATAAAGTTCTCTATTCAATTTTACTTATATTTCTTTTTTCAGCAAATAATTTTGCGCAAGAAATTATTAAAGAAAAAGAACCAGAAAGCAAAACACAGCAAAAATCATCTCAAAGAGAAAAAATTGATGGAATTATCGCTACTATTGGCGACTACATGATTCTCGATTCAGATATTGACAAAGCTTATATTGAAATTTCAAGTCAAGGAAATTCAATAAAAGACATTACTCGCTGTCAAATGCTTGGCAAATTAATGGAAGACAAACTCTATGCACATCAAGCTGTTCAAGACAGTATTGTAGTTTCTGATGCTGAAATAAAAAGCATGATGGAAGAACGTATCAATTATATGGTTGAGAACGTTGGGTCGATGGAGAAAGTTCTAAAATATTACAAAAAAGATAATGAAGAAGATTTCAAATCCTATTTTTTTGATATTTTGAAAGAGAATAAATTAACTTCTGAAATGCAAAAGAAAATTGTTGATGGTGTCGAAATTACACCAGAAGAAGTAAGAACATTTTTCAAGAAAATTCCTGCAAATGAATTGCCAGTATTTGGAGCAGAAATGGAAGTTGCGCAAATTGTTGTCACGCCAAAAGTCACACAAGACGAAAAACAAATTGTCATTGACAAACTAAAACAACTCAAAAAAGAAGTTAAAGAAGGTGCCAGTTTCTTTAGTAAAGCGGTACTCTATTCTCAAGATCCAGGTTCAAGGTCAAATGGTGGATTTTATAAAATGACTCGAAAAACACCTTTTGTAAAAGAGTTTAAAGATGTCGCTTTTTCGCTGGCAGAAGGAGAAATATCAGAACCATTTGAAACTGATTTTGGTTTTCATATTATTTTTGTTGAAAAAATTAGAGGACAAGAAATTGATTTGCGTCATATTCTACTCGTTCCAAAAGTTTCTGAAAAAGCACTCGCTGATGCCAAAGAAAATATCAAACTCATCAGAAAAAGAATTGTAGATAAAGAAATTACTTTTGCTGATGCAGCAAGAAAATTCTCTGACGAAAAAGAAACCAGAGCTAATGGAGGACAATTATTAAACCCAAAGACACAAGATACTCATTTTGAAATGACCAAAATGGATCCGTCTGTTTACAGTCAAGTGTCTAATTTAAAAGATACTGAAATTTCAAACCCGATTCTTGATGAAGATCAAAAAGGAGTTAAAAAATACAAAATTATTACAGTCACTAACAGAATCAATGAGCACACCGCAGATTATGCTAAAGATTATGTAAAAATTAAAGATTTAGCACTGAAAGACAAACAAATCAAAGCAATCGCTAAATGGACTGATGAAAAAATCAAAGAAACTTATATTAAGATTAATGGCGAATACAAAGATTGTTCATTCGCAAACAATTGGTTCAAAAAATAATTTTAATGAAGTTCTAAATTAATCATAATTCAAATCGAATAAAAAAACTAAGATGTCAGACGTTACCGCCATTCAAAATCTTGTTCAAAGAAGAACCGAACTAAAAAAAGAAATTGCCAAAATTATTGTAGGTCAAGATCAAGTGGTAGATCAAATTCTATTAAGTATTTTCTCTGGAGGTCATGCTTTGTTAGTTGGCGTGCCAGGATTAGCCAAAACATTGATGGTGAACACAATTGCTCAAGCTCTTGGTTTGGATTTTAAAAGAATTCAGTTCACTCCAGATTTAATGCCTTCAGACATTTTAGGGAGTGAAATTTTAGATGAAAACAGACAATTCAGATTCATCAAAGGACCAATATTCTCAAATATAATCTTAGCCGACGAAATCAATAGAACTCCTCCGAAAACACAGGCAGCACTACTTGAAGCGATGCAAGAACGTGCCGTTACAATTGCTGGACAAAATTATAAATTAGACTTACCTTATTTTGTATTAGCAACTCAAAACCCCATAGAACAAGAAGGAACTTATCCGCTTCCTGAGGCGCAACTCGACCGATTTATGTTTGCAATTAAGCTTGATTACCCTTCTTTTCAAGAAGAAATTCAAGTCGTTAAAAACACCACGTCAGATATTAAACAAACCATAAATCCTTTATTCAACGCAGAAGAGATAATTGATTTTCAGCAATTGATTAGAAGAATTCCAGTTACAGATAACGTCATAGAATATGCTGTGACTTTAGTTAGCAAAACCAGACCCGATAATCCTTTAACAACTGATTTTGTTAAAAACTATTTAGATTGGGGTGCTGGACCACGTGCTTCTCAAAATTTAATTTTGGCTGCAAAAGCTCATGCAGCATTTAACGGGAAATTCTCTCCAGATATAGAAGATGTAAAAGCTGTTGCAACAGGCATTTTAAGACATCGAATTATTAAAAACTACAAAGCAGATGCCGAGAATATTACAGAAGAAATTATTATTAATCAATTGATGTAATTTTCAATTTCAAAATAAATGCTATTCGATTATTTTAAATTGAATAGCATTTTTTATTTTGAGTCCTAATTCAATCTTTAGTTTCAAAGTTGAAATACTACAAATAATATCAAATTTACAATTAACTTGTACTATTTTTATAATTTGATAACGTTTCGTAATACAAACAGAAAAATCTTCAATTCTCTTTATTAAACATAGATATTTACTAAAAAGTTTTTTAATAGTATATCGTTTTCGTAAGTTTGCACAACAAACATTTAAACCTAATTTATTATGGCTTTTGATATTGATATGATTAAAAAAGTGTATGATAACATGGCTATCCGCGTAGATAAAGCACGTGAGTTAGTTGGTCGTCCATTAACACTTTCTGAAAAGATTTTATACGCCCACCTTTGGGACGGAACTCCTTCTATCACTTTTGAAAGAGGAAAAGACTATGTTGACTTTGCTCCTGATAGAGTTGCTTGTCAAGATGCCACTGCACAAATGGCGCTTTTACAATTCATGCACGCTGGCAAAAAAACCGTTGCAGTTCCAACAACTGTTCATTGTGACCATTTGATTCAGGCAAAAGTGGGAGCGAAAACCGATTTAGCTTTAGCCAATTCACAATCAAAAGAAGTTTTTGATTTTCTATCTTCTGTATCAAATAAATATGGAATCGGTTTTTGGAAACCAGGTTCAGGAATTATTCATCAAATTGTTTTAGAAAATTATGCGTTCCCTGGCGGAATGATGATTGGTACTGACTCACATACTGTAAACGCTGGAGGTTTAGGAATGCTAGCCATCGGAGTTGGTGGTGCTGACGCTGTAGATGTAATGTCTGGAATGTCATGGGAGTTAAAATTCCCAAAGCTCATCGGAGTAAAATTAACAGGAAAACTTAGTGGTTGGACTGCACCAAAAGACGTTATTCTAAAAGTTGCTGACATTCTTACGGTAAAAGGTGGTACTGGTGCAATTGTTGAATATTTTGGCGAAGGTGCAATCAATATGTCATGTACTGGAAAAGGAACTATTTGTAACATGGGTGCTGAAATTGGCGCAACAACTTCAACATTTGGTTATGACGATTCCATGCGTAGATATCTTGCAGCAACAGGAAGACAAGATGTGGTTGATGCAGCCGATAAAGTTGCAAAATACTTAACAGGTGACGATGAAGTTTATGCAAATCCATCTGCCTATTTTGATCAAGTAATCGAAATAAATTTATCAGAATTAGAACCTCACATTAACGGTCCTTTTACGCCAGATAGAGGAACACCAGTTTCTAAAATGAAAGCTGAAGCTCAAGCTAATGGTTGGCCATTAAAAGTAGAATGGGGATTGATTGGTTCTTGCACTAATTCCTCTTATGAAGATATGGCTAGAGCAGCTTCAATCGTTGAGCAAGCCGTTACCCTAGGAATTACTCCAAAAGCTGAATTTGGAATCAATCCAGGCTCTGAGCAAATTAGATATACCATCGAAAGAGACGGAATCATTGCTACTTTCGAGAAAATGGGAACAAAAGTTTTTACTAATGCTTGCGGACCTTGTATCGGTCAATGGGACAGAGAAGGCGCTGATAAAGGAGAAAAAAATACAATCGTTCACTCGTTTAATAGAAATTTTTCTAAACGTGCTGACGGAAATCCAAATACACATGCTTTTGTAACCTCTCCAGAAATGGTGGCGGCATTAGCAATCTCAGGCGATTTATCTTTTAACCCAATTACCGATAAACTGCTTAATGACAAAGGAGAAGCTGTAAAACTTCATGCGCCAACGGGTGACGAATTGCCAAAAAGAGGATTTGATGTTGATGACGCAGGGTTTCAAGCGCCAGCTGCAGATGGAAGTAATGTAGTGGTTGCTGTTTCTGAAACTTCAGACCGTTTGCAACTATTAGCACCTTTTGAAGCTTGGGACGGAAACAACATTACTGGTG
>CAIXNQ010000153.1 GCA_903920835.1 uncultured Bacteroidota bacterium
CAAACCAATTTTACGCCCGAGACTTTTGTTGACAGTAAATTTTCGGCATTTTTTCTCTCCGAAAGTTTGTTTAATGACAATGGTTTGGGCGAAGGTGGCAGTCGTTTTAATGGTGCTATCGTTGACGACTGGAATGGTTTCTTTGATGGCAAAATAGATAAAACAGACCTTTCTTATTTTTTAATCGATTCGAGTAGTGTTGCGGTTCATGATTTGTATCAGTATTTTGAGCATCACAAAACCAATAAAAATGCCGAGAAATGGGAGCCGAAAATCAATCTTAGCAATAAAAAATTTAAGCAATTTATCACGTTTCTGCATTATGCAAAACCAATAGAGAAAGCGTCTGTTAGTCCAGAATATTGGGATTATGAAGAAATTCAAAAAAAACGATTTACAGATCAAGAATGGATTGCCGAAATTGCCAAACAATATAAAAAAACATCAAATGATTTTTTGAAAAACCGTTAATGGTTTCAAGTTATGAAAGCCTATTTTTATAGCGATAAGCCACAAGAAGCAATAACTTTCTTTGAAAAAACTTCAGGCAAACAACCTAAGAATACTTTATATTATCGTGCTGTTTCGTATCTTGGAGGTATCTATGCTAGAACAGGAAAAAGTGCTAAAGCCAATTATTGCTACAGTCTAGTTTTTGATAAATGCCCAGAATTGCAGGTGGTTGCTGCTTTTTGTTTCAGTCCGCAAGAGAACAAAGATTGGAATGAAGTTATGCAAATGACACAATCGAATGAAGAGAAGGTTGCACTTTGGGCAATCAGAGGATATTATAACGACGAAGAAAATGCCATAAGAAATATTTATGCTTTAAATCCAAAAAGTGATTATTTAGAATTGCTTTTGAGCCGATTGGTCAATCATTTGGAGTTGAAAACCAATAAAACCAACAATCAATTATTTCCAGACGAACAAATTGTCAATTTAGACACTTTACATAAATCTACCTTAGATTTAATCCGTTCGATTGCCGATGCGAAGGTTTGCAAAAAACCTTATTTATGGGATATTTCTGCGGGTTATATCGAAACAATGTATGGCAATTTTGACAAAGCAACAATCTATTTTGACAATGCCGAACGATTGATGCCAAAAACAGCTTTAGCTCAAAACCAACTTCGATTGCTTCGATTTGTGAATAATTTAAGCAGCATGAAAACGCTTAATGATAAAAATAAAGCTTCGCTGTTGGCTGATTTGAATTGGCTTTATTCCGAATTGCCGAACCAGCAAAGTGATTCATTTAGGTTTCATAACGCCGTGAGCTGGAGTAAAATCATGATTTCGGAATTATTTAAAAAACAAAACGACGCTGTGTTTGCTGAGTTGTTTTCGAGCAATGTTGCGTTTTATGATAATAAAGAAAATTTGACAGCCATGAAACGTTTTTTACTCAAAACAAATAAAAACGCTTTTGAACAATTGGCAATTAAAATTTATCAACTTACTCTTGAAGATATTAATCAGTTTGAAGCCGTTGTAGCTACTTTTGAAAATCATATTGATAAAGCTATTGCGCTTGTACAAAACACGGATGACTTTAAAAACAGAACTTTGGGAGGCAATCCTTTCAGTGGAAAAATTAAAGATTGCAACGATTGCGACCATGCCAACGAACAGAAAAAGTATTACACCATTCTTGATTTCTTGAAAACCATTCGCAAAATGCAAAATGAAGTTGCGGCTGGCAAAGATGTTTATTTGAATAATCTACTCCTTGGAAATGCGTTTTATAACATCACTTTTTTTGGCAATGCTAGAGCATTTTATGAGGGACAAATCATGAGTTCGAGTAGTTATTTAGAGAATTTTCCTGAAGAAAAACGAAATTTAATTTCAGATTGCAGTAAGCCGAATTATTATTATCAAAAAGCTTTTGAAGCTGCTACTAACGATGAGCAAAAGGCAAAATGTCAATATTTATTGGCAAAATGTGAGCGCAACGAATATTATAACGGAAAGATTGTTTTTGAAAATAACTATTGGACCACCAAATACGACCAAATAGATTTTCGTGCTTGGGACGGATTTGTAACACTGAACAAACAATATTCTAAAACGAAGTTTTATCAAGAAGTTCTTGCCGAGTGTGGTTATTTTAAAACCTATTTATTTAGCATCAAGCAAGATTAAGAATGCGACATTGCGATGCACGCAATGCTAATTTTAGCTCCTGGTATTTGAAATAATGCTTTTGAACAAGCTTCAAGCGTTGCACCAGAAGTCAGTACATCATCAACAAGTAAAAAATGTTTGTTTTGATGATTTTCTGTGTTTGTAATCTCAAAAATATTTTCAGACTGCGCAGTTCTTCCAGAAAAGTCTTTCTTGGTTTGTGATTTGGCATAAATTTTTCTGACCAAAATATCAGGATTGTAAGGTTTATTAAGACCCGCAGCAATGGCTTTTCCAAAAGTTGTCACTTGATTATAGCCGCGTTCTTTCAATCGCTTTTTATGCAACGGAACCGGAATAATTTCATCAACTGATTTCAGGATTTCAACGTTTTTTAAGTCCTCAACAAACCAATCCCCCATGGCTTTTCCGATAGATTCATGTCCTTTGTATTTCAAGTTATGAATCAACATTTGAACAATTCCCTTTTTGTGAAAGTAACAATGCGTCGCGGCAAACTCTAATGGAACTCTGCCGTAAAAGCGCAAAAAACATTCGTTTTCAATGCTCAAAAAATGATTTGTTATTGGAATTTCGTGTCGGCAATTGGTGCAAATTACTTTTTCGTCAGACAATAAAAATGCTTCACAACCAGCACAAACAGGCGGATAAAACAAATCTATAATCTTTTGAAACATATTTTGAGGTATAAAGATTTAGAAATAACCTTTAGAAGCTAGTCTTTAACTTCTTTAATGGCGCTGGCTTCAATCCAACCTGTGGTTTCGTCAACCAATTGCACTTTTCTGTAATTATCCAGCGCTTCTTTAATCATTACTTTTGTTCCTTCATGAAGTACTAACACATCGGGGCTGCTTGATTTTGGTTCGCTTTTTAAAGGTGTGATTTCACTAAAAACAATCGCAGGTTTTTCGTTTTCAAAGCGGGTTTTTTCAAAAAATGCTGCCGCCAAACTTACACAAACCAACACTAAAGCAACTGACATTCCGATAAAGAAGAATCTTTTTGAGAGCGTGGTTTCAGAAAAGTAATATCCTAAGAATAGTCCTAAAAACAAGAAAGCAATAATAACGGCAATCCACGCCCAAGTGTTGTAGTGATATAAATTTGTAAAGTTTTGAAGCCATTTTGCAAAACCAACTTTCGGAACTTCTTTGATTTCGTCAATTTTTAATTTCTCTGCAAAAAGCAAATTGTTTTTTATTTCAACATCCGTTGGGTTCAATAGCAGAGCTTTTTCATAATAGAATATTGCTGGAGCTACTTTATTCATTTTATAATAGCAATTTGCCATATTGAAATAAAGTTCGGCAGAATGTTTTTTTGAGCTTAAAACAGTTTCGTAGGCTTTTATAGCTTCAGAATAATTTCCTTTTTTATAGAGCGTGTTTCCTTCTTCAAAATCATTTTTTGCAAACAAAATTTGAGAAAGCAACAACACGATGTAAACTATATTTTTCATTTAGTAATAGAATGAATGGTTTTGTAACTTAAATTTGTTTCTCTAAAGCGGTGATTATAGACACTGCTTTATCATAATCTTGTTGAATTGCAGAGCTTGTTGCAGGAGCATATCGTGCCAATTCGCAATTTTCTGTCAAATCTATAAATGCGGTCACGGTTTCTAGGTTTGCACCTCTTGACAAAAGCAAATCTTGAATGTTGTCTTTGCTCATTTCTGAAGTTTCAATATGTAATTTGGCTTTCAAGAAATTGTGCATTGCCTTTTCTAAAGCGATATAGAACGGTTCTTTGTTACCTAAATACTTTTTAGCTTCCGAAAGGTATTTTTTAGCCAATTTATTATTCATTCGGATTTTATTTCCTGCAACATCGCTATCAAGCGCTTCTTTTTTCTTCTTAAATAAAATCACTAAAGGAATTGCTAAAAGCGGTGCGCAAAGCAACAAGTAAAACAATTTTGACCCCATGAAGTCTTTTTTGTTTCGTGATATTAAAGCTGTATTTAGCTTAATGTATTTGAACTGCTGAGTTGCTAGAACTCTAGATTTCGCATTCGACGGTTCGTTTGAAGCAATCGAATTGGCGACTTTTGGACCGTCTAAAACATTAATCGATACTTCTTTTGAAGTAATTGTTTTGTAAGTTCCAGAACTTAAATCAAAATATGAAAAACGAATAGGTTTGATGGTATATTGTCCTTTGAATTGCGGAATGATGGTGTATTTATCTACAATCGAACCTTGCATTCCTGTTAAAGGTGTGCTGACATTTTCTTTGTGTTCAGGATCATACATTTCTAAAGAATTCGGCACAACAGGTTTTGGTAGCGAGAATAATTTTAAATTTCCAGTTCCAGAAACGCTGATGTTTAAATCTAGTGATTCTCCGTTTTTCAGAGTTGTTTTAGATGGAACAACTTTAAAGTCAAATCGTCCAACTGCTCCCGAAAAATCTTCTGGTTTTCCAGATGAAGGCAATGGTTTTACATTTATAGATTTGGCTCCTGCCGAAACACGTTTGCTATCGTTAGTGACCATTACTTGTCCGAAAATATTTCTTCTTCCGGTCGGAAGTTGCACGTCAACATCGAGTGAGAGTGGTTCTATTTCAAGTTTCCCTGATTTTTGAGGATATAAAACTGTTTTTCTGAGTACTACAAATCGGTAGTTTTCTCCGTTATATTTTCCTTGTTCTAAAACCAATTGCTTGATGTCGATATTTTGACTCCAAAAATCATTGTACTTTGGTTTGTTTAACTCGCGCCAATTTGAAATTCCGATATTGTTACTGAAATACAATTTATAAACTACCGTAATTGGTTCGTTTAAATATGGATTTCCTTTTGAAACATCGGCAACCAAATGCAATTCTGTGTCGGCTGAAAGTTGCGTGTCATTTGGATCTTTTGGTTTTTCGACAGCGTTTGTAACAGTAACTTTTATAGGATTTGTTTTATACGTTTGTCCGTTAATTTCTATAGATGCTTGACGAATAGTAAGCGTTCCTTTTTGTTGTGGCAACAAATAATAGGAATACGTTTTGTTAAAAGAACTTCTTCCATTTACCCACGATTGGCTTACTTGTTGGCTTGGTCCGCCCACGACTCTAAATCCGTCAGCAGCAAAAGGCGGCGGCGTAAAATTATCACCGTCAGCATTCATAGTGAAGTCGATTCGGAGATTTTCATTTATTCCTAATGTATTTTTTGACACTTTGGCTTCAAATTGAACTTGAGCCCAAAGTCCTTGAAAACTAAGAAGGAGTAATAAAATATATTTTTTCATTGTTCTTGTAGCTATCTCGATTTTTGTTGTTTTTATTTTACCAGTCTTTCTCTGGTTTGTTCGGATTTACTTTAACTTGTTTTGCTTTGACCTTGTCTTGAATTTTTTTCTCTTCATTGTTCACAGCGTCAAGTAAGTTTTCTAAGCGTTCTTTTGAAATTCCGCCCGGAGTTGGTTTTGGTTTTCCATCGTTTTTAGATTTGTCGTCTTTCTTGTCTGACTTATCTTTATTTTTAGCTCCTTTGTCGTCTTTCTTATCTTTATCGCCGTCTTTTTTATCGTCTTTTTTGTCTTTTCCTTTATCTTTTTTGTCTTTGTTTTTGTCGTCTTTTTTATCCTTGTTTTTATCTTTATTGTTATCCGGATGTTCTTTTTTCATTTTTCGAGCCAAAGCATAATTGTATCGGGTTTCCTCGTCGTCTGGATTATTTCTTAAGGCATTTTTATAGGCTTCAACAGCTTCGTCATAATTTTTTTCCAACATTAAAGAGTTGCCAAGATTGTGATAGGCATTATGTTTCTCTGGATGTGATTTTGATTTTGACAATGCTTTGTTGTAAGCCAATTTTGCTTCACCCACTTGATTTTGTTTGTAGATTGCATTTCCTAAATTGTAGCTTGCAATTGCTTTTTTAGTCGAATTCGATGCAGAAATTCGATAGTTTGCTTCGGCATCGGCATATTTTCGAGCTGCAAATGCTTCGTTAGCTTCGGGCAAATGAGTATCTTTTTCTTGAGCAAAAATAGCTGAAGTAAAAGATAATATGAATAGTAGAATTAACTTTTTCATTATTCTTTTTCGTTAAATAAATTCAACTTTTTAATCCAATTTGTTTTTCTTTCAAGGAAGAAAATATCTAAGAATAACAAAACAAATGCCATGCCTAAAAACCATTGAAATTGTGATTGATAATTTGCCATTTGAGTTGATTCGAATTCCGTTTTTTGAATATTGTCTAATGCGTTTTTGATGTAAGCCAAAACTTCTTTAGTGCTATTTCCATTCACATAACCGCCTTTGGTTGCTTTGGCGATTTTGACTAAGCTAGCTTCATCCATTTTGGTAATTACTACTTCGTTTTTGTTATCTCTTTTGAAACTTTGCGTAACTCCGTTTGATTTCAACGGAATCGGACCGCCTTTTTCGGTTCCAACGCCTATTGTTATAATCTTAATTCCGTTTTTTGTTGCTTCTTCTGCTGCTGCTGTTGCGCCATCTGAATGGTCTTCGCCGTCAGATATCATAATGAGCAATTTGCTTGTTTTTTGGTCATCAAAATAGTTTGACGATAGTTTAATTGCTTCATCGAGCGAAGTTCCCTGCGAAGAAACAATATCTGGATTCATGCTTTGAAGAAACATTTTTGCAACGCCATAATCAGTAGTAATTGGCAAAACAGGAAAAGCACTGCCTGCATAAGCAATAATTCCAATTCGGTCGCTGCCAAGTTGATTGATGATTTGTGAGACTAATTGCTTGCTTTTGTCCAAACGATTTGGCGCCACATCTTCACAAAGCATACTTTTTGAAACATCGACTGCAAAAACAATGTCGATTCCTTCTCGTTTTACTTTTTCTAATTTTGTTCCTATTTTTGGATTTACTAAACCAATAATCAAACAAGCTAAAGCTAAAGTTCTAACAACAAATTTTAGAATCGGTTTGAAAATAGATTTTTCTGGAGCTAGTTTTTTTAATAATTCTAAGTCTCCAAATTCCCGCTGTTTTTTTCTTTTCCAATATAAATTATATAGAAAAACCACTACTAAAACAGGAATGATTAGTAAAAGGTATAAATATTTTTTTTCGTCTAATTCCATTTTTAAAGTATTCCTTTTTTGAAATATTACGTTATATAAAACTTTTGAAAATAGTTTTTCTTAAACCAATTTCAAGCAACAAACACAAACCTGCCAACAGCGCTAATGGTCTGTATTTTTCGTCATAATCATAGAATTTAAGTTCTTCGATTTCGGTAGTTTCTAGTTTGTTGATTTCGTTGTAAATGATTTTTAATTTCTCGTTGCTTGTAGCTCTAAAATATTTTCCTCCAGTATTTTTTGCAATACTTTGAAGCAATTTTTCATCAATTTCGACTTGCATCATTCTAAATAAAAACTGCCCGTTTGGCGTCATTGCATACGGAAATTCTGCCATTCCGTTGGTTCCGATGCCGATGGTGTAAACTTTAATTCCGTATTCTTTAGCAATATCTGAAGCGGTTTCGGGTTCAATAAATCCATTGTTGTTAACGCCATCTGTCAATAGAATAATGACTTTGCTTTTGGCTTTGCTGTCTTTTAATCTGTTGACAGCGGTTGCCAATCCCATTCCGATTCCAGTTCCATCTTGAAGCACATTGTCGTATTTAACGCTTTGAAGCGCATTTAAAACAATGGATTTATCACTAGTAACTGGTGATTTTGTGTAAGCTTCAGAAGCATAAACTACCAATCCGATTCGGTCGTTTGGACGGTTTTCAACGAAAGATTTAGCCACTTTCTTGAGGGCTTCCATTCGGTTTGGTTTTAAATCTTTGGCGAGCATACTGCCAGAAACGTCAATTGCCATAACAATATCAATTCCTTTGGTGCTTTTGGTTTTGTTGCTGATATCAACCGTTCTTGGTCGTGCCATGGCAACAATTATAAAACTTAATGCGAGTATTCTTAATACATAAAGCAATGGCTTTATTTTTGCTAAAATAGAACCAGAAGTCCCGAATCCTTTGGTTGAACTAATTTTTAAGGTTGCGGTTTGTTCTTTCCGCTTCCAAACATACCAACCAATTGCGATTGGCAAAAGTGCAAACAACCAAAAAAACTCAGGGTTTAAGAAAGTTACTTTTCCCATTATTCTTTACTTTTTTTTAATTCAACCGATTGAATAATTCGTTCTGTAATTTTGTTGGCATATTGATCGCCTTCTTCGTGCAAGACAACTATTTGTTGAAATCCGCCTTCTTCTTTAAAAACGAGCACATCAAAATAGACTTTTACACTTTTCTTTAAAATTGGGTCGAGTTTAGAAAAAGTCCCAAAACCTTTAATTCCTTCTGCACCATTTGGGGTTTGAAAATCGGTGTGTTGAACTACTAAATTCTGACCGCCAAAAGAGTTTACAATGCCATTCAATCCTTGTTCTAAATCGTATTTCATTTCTTGTTTTGGCAAAGCGGTCATGATGCCTAGATAAAAACTACCTTGCATACTTCCGTAAACAAAACAACTTGCTTCTTTAAGCATTGGCGCAATTTCTTTAGGCAACATTTTCATAGCGTCCATGCGCTTGAGCACTTTTGGAGTTTCTATCTGCACGCTTGGATTTCCATATTCAGAAACAACCCATCTTCCTTCAAGCAATTCTTTTGTAGGATGTCCGATGATGTTGTCTTTAACAAAATCATATCCTTTTGTAACCGTTAAGATAATTAATGAAATGATAAAAATCCCAACCGCAATCGCTATTCCTTTGATGATTTGGTCTTTTCTTTTCTTTTTATTCTTCTGAATTTTCTGCAACTCGTTCAAATGTTCGAGTTCATCTTGTTCGTTGACTTCATTCGGAATTGCTTGATGAAGTGAAACAATCGATTTTTCGATACGTTTTTTGTCTTCTTCAATTTCAAAATCTAGTGGTTTTGATTTCGCAAATTTCACCAAATCGGCTTGACGCAAAACTCTTTCAAGATTTGATAATGATTCTTTGGTAAGCGTCAATTTTTTTTGAGTTGCTGTTTTTCTCAGACTTGCAATAAGTTCGCTAGTGGTATATTCTTTTGCGGGAATTTCAATAACTTCTTCGATATATTCTCTAGCAATGTCGGTCAATTCGCTGTAATAGGTTTTGATTTCGCCTTTTTGCCAAAGTTGTTTTTTATCTAACAATTTCAATAATCCAATCGCTTTTTCGATTGGTGTTGAAAAAACCAATTCTTCTACAGTATCTTTTTTACGTTTTTTCCTGAGGTAATATCCTATTCCAGCAATAAGCAAGATTACAATTGCAACAATCAAATAAATCCACCAATTGCCAAATGAATCGTCGGCTTTTGCAATGGGTTTAATGTCGAACATTTTTTGTTTTAATGTATCGACCGCCACATCATAAACCTGAACCGAAAGCGTGTCTGAATAAATTGGTTTTTTGTTGATTAAAATTGGCAAACTCGGAATGGTATATTTTCCTGGTTCAAATTGTGTGAGTCCATATTTTTTTATTAATTCATATTGACTCCCTTTTTTAATTGTATCAACCACATAATTTCTAATAACTTCGAGGCTTCCGAAAGTTTTTGTTGCCGGAAAAGTTACTGTCGATGTGGTGTCAACTGTAGCTTTTAAAGTAAGATTGAACTGTGCGCCAATTTTATTTTTGTTTTTATCAATTTTTGTTTCCACAGGATTTACTTGTGCAAAAACCCAACTTGAAAACAAAACAAATAAAAAGTAAATGGTATGTTTCATTTTTATATTTTTAAAAATCTATTGGTTTCAATTTACTGAACCAAGTTTTAAAATTACTTATCTCGATTTGAAATAGCCTAACAATTTCGTTACATAGCTTTCGTCAACCCTTGTGTTTACAACTCCAGCACCAGATTTACTGAATGTTTCTTTGAAATATTTCACGTTCTCGTTATAATATTTTTCATAATTCAAACGTGTTGTTTTTGAGCCTGTGTTAATCAAATGCGTTTTTCCGGTTTCGGCATCAAGCATTGAAACTACGCCCAGGTTTGGCATTTTTTCTTCTCTGGAATCATAAACTCTGATTCCTGTAATGTCGTGTTTTTTGGAAGCAATTTTTAATGTTTGGTCATAATTTTCTGACATAAAATCTGAAATTAAGAACACAATCGCTTTCTTTTTTTGCGTTCCTGACAAGAATTTTAGTGCTTGTGCCAAATCGGTTTTGTTGCTTTTTGCTTCAAATTCTATCAATTCCCTGATGATTCTCAAAACGTGTGAACGTCCTTTTTTGGGCGGAATATAAAGTTCTATTTGGTCTGAAAACAACATTAAACCAATCTTGTCGTTGTTTTGAGTTGCCGAAAATGCAAGTGTTGCAGCAATCTCTGTAACCACATCTTTCTTTAATTGGTTTTTTGTTCCAAAACTTTCAGAACCCGAAATATCGACCATTAACATCATGGTGAGTTCGCGCTCTTCTTCAAAAACTTTTACATAAGGCTCGTTATATCTTGCGGTAACATTCCAATCAATAGCACGAATATCGTCGCCAAATTGATATTGACGAACTTCCGAAAAAGTCATTCCGCGGCCTTTAAACGAAGTATGATATTCGCCCGAAAAGATATGATCGCTCAACCTTCGGGTTTTGATTTCTATTTTACGTACTTTTTTTATAAGCTCTTTTGTATCCATTTTCCCCTCCTAACCTCCCCGAAAGGGAGGAATTGTTTATAAATGTTTAATACCTCCAGTTTTAAAGCCCCTCCTTCGGAGGGGTTTGGGGAGGATTAAGGTACTTCTATTTCGTTTACGATTTTATTAATGATTTCTACAGAAGTAATGTTTTCTGCCTCGGCTTCATAAGTAACACCAATTCTGTGACGCAACACATCGTGAACTACGGCACGAACGTCTTCTGGAATTACATAACCTCTTCGTTTGATAAACGCATAACATTTTGCAGCATTCGCTAGGTTGATACTTCCTCGGGGTGAAGACCCAAAACTAATGAGGGGTTTTAAACTTTCTAGTTTGTATTTTTCTGGATAGCGCGTTGCAAAGATTATGTCGAGTATGTATTTTTCGATTTTCTCGTCCATATAAACTTCTCTAACGGCTTCTTGCGCTCTTAGAATTTGCTCTATAGAAACTACAGCGTTCACTTTTTCGTAGTTTCCTTTAAGGTTTTGACGAATAACCAATCGCTCTTCGTCCATTTTTGGATAATCAATCACCGTTTTGAGCATAAAACGATCTACTTGCGCTTCGGGCAACGGATAAGTTCCTTCTTGCTCAATGGGGTTTTGGGTAGCAAGCACTAAAAATGGTTTGTCTAATTTAAAAGTAGTATCGCCAATAGTCACTTGTTTTTCTTGCATGGCTTCCAGCAACGCCGATTGCACTTTGGCTGGCGCACGATTAATCTCGTCTGCCAAGACAAAATTTGCAAAAATTGGACCTTTCTTGATTGAAAATTCGTTTTGTTTAATGTTGTATATCATAGTCCCCACCACGTCGGCTGGCAATAAATCTGGGGTGAACTGAATACGGCTAAACGATCCTTGAACTGCCTGAGAAAGTGTGTTGATGGCTAACGTTTTTGCCAATCCCGGCACCCCTTCTAAGAGAATATGTCCTTGACCCAAAAGCCCGATTAATAGCCGCTCTACCATGTGTTTTTGACCTACAATGACTTTGTTCATTTCCATGGTCAGCAAATCGATAAAAGCACTCTCTCTCTCAATTTTTTCATTAATAGCTCTAATGTCTAGAGTTGTTGAATTTTCTTCCATTTCTTTAATTTTTGTATTGTAATTTATGTTGCTTAATTTTGACCGTGCAAATTGAATTTTTTTTTAGAAGTTTGATGTTAAAAATTGGTTAAACTTATTTTATAGCCTCTTTTTTAAGTATGATTTATGATTTTTTCTAAAAATTATGCTAAATTTTATCAAGCAAAACGGGGGTTGTTTTTCTTGAACGACAAACCAAATAAATTTTTATAAAGCAAGGGGCATCCGTTTAATAAATCCGAAACCTTGAAACATTCCCAACAGCCGAAATCTTTCAGACATTAAACATTCAGGAATTTAACTCCATTAAGAACTAAAAATCCCTTGATTCAAATTAGAACCAAGGGATTTTAATATTTTATGACTTTAATGTTTTAAACAATTAACTTTAAAATCAACAACAATTAAAACAATCGTTTTTTCACAAACGATTATAATATTAATGAAGTGATTTAAACTTTTTGCATTTTAACGACAATTTTAAATCACTTCTATTAGCTATATATTACTTCAACAATATCACTGGCCAATCCAACTTCTTCATCATTAACCACTCCAAAAGCAAAAAACTCCCAATGTTCTGGCTGTCCAGAAACTGCTAACGAATAGCTATAATTAAAAGGACTTTTGGTCATTCGCCCGACCAACGACCAATCCATGCTTCCTTTTTTGCGGCGGTATAAATTGATGCCATCGGTTCCTTTTTTAACAAATTTGACGCGGATTACTCCACCAAAATGAGTAACCGTAATTTTTGATTTAAAGTTCTCAAAATCTGCAGCAGCTGATTGCGAAATAACCCCTAAGTCCTCACCGATATTTGAAGTATAGCCAGAAACCGTTTTATGATTAGCTATATTGCCTCTCAATTCACCTCCTTGTACTTCTATAGCAGAATCTCTGCCATCAAGAGCCGATTTTAACTGTTTCTTTCGGCTGTCAATCAATGTTATGCTATCAATAATTTGATCGCATAGTGCTTGTTCACTAGCTACTTCAACTGGGGTCATACCTAGTGCTGCTCCGTGAATACCAATTTTTTCTTTGTAATTCATTGCCCAAATCAAAATTGCTGGATCTGATGTTGGAAAAAAAGATTTTGACATTTTTAAAAAAGTTTTAAATTAATAAATATTTTTTATTACAAAAATAACAGATAAAATTTAAAATTATTATACCTGATTGTGTTAATTTTTACTTAATAAAATCATAAAAAACAACAATAAGTGTCGGCTAAAGGTGTTTTAATTAAATTTTAATCTATTCGAATTTATGGCGTAGCTAGTTTATCAAAAAAAATAGCGGGATTTTTTTGCTACAGTGCTAGATTTTTTTTGTGGAGCACCAGATTTTTTTTGAAAAAAGCCAGAATTTTTTGCTCATTTGCTAGATTTTTTTCTTGAAGTACTAGATTTTTTTTCAAAAATGCTGGATTTATTGGTTCGAGTGCTGGATTATTTTTTAAAAAAGCCGGATTTTTTTGTTAGAATACCAGATTTTTTTGATGTAGTGCTAGATTTTTTTTAAGGAAATCTGGGTTTTAAGGAGTAGTCACTAGATTGTGTAAACTCTAAAATCTTTTCAATATTTAAATCCCGAAAGAATAATCTGTAAACAATAATTATTGGCTCAAAACTTTTATTTTTGAAAATTAAAGCTTTTTGCCTTTTGACTTTCAACTATCTCTCGTAGTTTTTTTCTAAAATTTTGCTGATGTTAATCAAATCAATTACATTTGGCGATTAAACAAGATTTAACCATTATTATAGTACTCATTTACATAAAATAATATTATGAAAAAATTATTACTCTTTTTTGCTATACTTTTTTCTTCTTTTCAAATAGCTTTCGGACAGAGTCAATCAAATGTTCCTTCAGATCATTGCGGCGGAGCTAACCCTGCCTGTGCTGGTGGAGGTTTTAATTATGCGAATGTTCATGCTAATCAAAACAATGATCATAATGCACATAATATTGACCCACTGGTTAATTACAGTTGTTTAATTAATCAACCAAATCCAAACTGGTTTTATTTGCAAATCGGAGTAACAGGCACTTTAACTTTTTCAATTTCACAAAATACAGGCCCTAACGGTACAGGAACTCCTATAGATGTTGATTACATTCTCTGGGGTCCATTTGCGACAAGTGATGTTTGTGGAACTGGTTTAAATGGTCATATAGCAAATAATACTCAGACCTCAGGGGCAAATGATGCATGTAGTTTTAGTGCTGCGGCCGTTGAAAATTTTACTATCAATGGTGTTGTGGGTCAATATTATAAATTATTAGTTACTAATTACGCCAATGCTGCGGGGTATATCACGATTAATCAAACCAATTACCCAAATCCAGCATTACCTCCACCAACAGGTGTTGGTTCTACAGATTGTTCTATTGTATGTCCTTTGTCATTAGGTCAAACACCAACTATTTGCCAAGGTCAATCCACAATTTTAATTGCAAACCTAAATGGTCAATCTGCAACTTCATTTACTTGGACCTCATCTGTAGCAGGTTTTGTTACGCAACATACACAATCAATTACAGTAACACAACCCGGTACTTATAATGTAGCAGTTACACGAACAGGATGCCCTACAAACAACAAGTCCATAACTGTTTTGGCGCCTATACCATTGCCCATCAATACCTCTCCGCCAGCAGTAACAGCTTGTGCAGGTCAGCCTTTTAATTTAAGTAGTAATGTGAACACCATACTAAACGGGCTTTCTGCTGCAGATTATGATGTTTCGTTCTATAATAGTTTGATAGATGCGCAACAGTCTAGTAGTCCAATAACAAACCCTGGTGCATATCCTGGTACGGCGGGAGAAACCATATACGTGGGTGTTAGTGGCACTTCTGGTTGTGTAACTACTACCACTTTTACATTGGCAAATGTGCCTTGTCTTCTTGCCGCTTCAAACTCTGGTCCTATTTGTTCTGGAGCTACCGTAAACCTCACCGCTTCGGGCATGCCTGCAGGCTTTACGTATGCTTGGTCGGGGCCCAATAACACCAGTCCAACTGGTTTTACATCAACTTCTCAAAACCCCACCAATGTGGCGGTTCCTACTGCACCCGGCAGTTATACTTATACGGTCACTGCCACTCAAGGCACAACGGTTTATACGCAATCAACAGTTGTAGTTGTTAACCCATTGCCAGCTACTGTAACTATTTCGGGTTCAACAGCAGTTTGTTCGGGCACTAGTGCTCAAATAACTTTTACTGGCACGCCCTTTAGCGTGGTAACTTATAATCTAAACTCAGGTGCCAGCACCACCATTCCGTTAGACGCAACGGGTGGGGCTACTTTGCCAACAGGCAACATTACAGCAACCGCCACATATAATTTAGTGAGTGCAAGTTTGGGCAGTTGTTCTAAAGTCCAAACGGGTTCGGCAATTGTCACTATCAATCCGCCATTAACCGCTTCTGTGGCAACGGTACTTCCTATTTGTTCTGGTGCAAGTACTAATTTTGTTTTTTCGGGCACACCCAATACGGTAGTAACTTATACTCTTAACGGCGGCACGAATCAAACTATTCCTTTAGGTACTAATGGTTCAGCAACATTAGCTACAGGAAATATTACCGCTAATGTTACTTGCGCTTTGGTGAGTGTGTCAAATCCAACGACAGGTTGTTCGCAAACTGTTTCAGGTTCAAGCACCGTTACAGTAAATCCAATGCCAACAGTAACCATTTCGGGCACTACTAGCATTTCTGTAAACTCAGCAACCACTGTAACATTCAATGGCACACCAAATGCTTCTGTTGACTATACCGTTAATGGTGGTTTTATTCAAACAATCATCTTGAGTCCTGCGGGTGTTGCCGTGCTTGCCACAGGAAACCTATCCGTAAACACTACTTATGCTTTGGTGAGTGCTACATTGCCATCAACAGGTTGCACCAACAGTCAAAATGGAGCTGCAGTGATAACCATGATTACAAGTTTAATTACAGCAACAAACTCTGGTCCTGTTTGTGCAGGCGCAACGATGAATTTAATTTGCAACAACCCAGACACTACTCCAGGGTACACCTATTCTTGGCATGGGCCAAGTTATTCGTCAAACGTAAAAAATCCGTCAGCGATATTGGCACCAACTCTACCAGGGTCTTATACCTATACGGTAACAGCTACTTTAGGAACTAACGTTTTTCCAGCTTCAACCATCGTTGTGGTTAATCCTATCCCAACGGTTACAATAGCACCAACTACTGTCGCTATCTGTTCTGGAACAGGAACTACAATAGCATTGTCGGGCACTGCTAACAGCACCATTACTTATAATATAAATTCAGGAACAAATGTTACAATTCGGTTAGACGCAAATGGTGTAGCTAATATTCCCACAGGTAATTTAAGTTCAAATACGGTTTATTCATTAGTTAGTGCTTCATTAAGTCCGTGTTCTCAATTGCAAACAGGCCTAGCTACAATTACAGTAAATCCACTGCCAACTGCAACAATTTCTGGCAGCACAGGGGTTTGTTTAAACGGAACACCTCCAGTTGTTACATTTACAGGAGCTAATGGAACAGCACCATATACTTTTAGTTATACTATTAATAATGGTTCGGTTCAAACAATAACCACAACAGGAAGCAATAGTGCTGTTACAATTACTGCCCCAACAGCTGCAATAGGAACATTTAATTATAATTTAGTTTCTGTTACAGACGCTTCATCATCAGCTTGCGCTCAAACCCAATCTGGAACAGCAACAATTACAGTGAACGATTTGCCTACTGCCACTGTTTCTGGTACTACTTCAATATGTTCTGGGTCTTCTACAACAATAACATTTACTGGAACTCCAAACAGTATTGCAACATACAAGATCAATGGCGGCGCTGATACAACAATTACTATTGGAGCAGGCGGTGTTGCAGCAATTGCGCTTACAAATGTGACTGCCTCTGCAATCTATACAATGCAAAATGTTGCAATTGGAATATGTTCACAATCACAAAACAGCACAGCAACAATCACCGTCAACACTACTCCTGTCCCAACAGCAGCTCCACAAACCTTTTGCAACACTGCAACCGTTGCTGATTTAGTAGCCGCAGGAACTGGAATCAAATGGTATAATGTAGCCACTGGTGGAACAGCGCTATTACCAACTACACCATTATCATCAGGAACTTATTACGCCACACAAACGTTAAACGCTTGCGAGAGTGCTACTAGAACAGCAGTTGCCGTAACAGTTAATGTAACGCCTCTGCCAACAGCAGCTCCACAAACCTTTTGTAACTCGGCAACCGTTGCTGATTTAGTAGCCGCAGGAACTG
>CAIXNQ010000154.1 GCA_903920835.1 uncultured Bacteroidota bacterium
AAAATTTTCTTCGGCAACTTGCCAAGCAAAACTTTTACCGATGTTTCCTGCCAAACTAACATTCAACCCTGCAGTTTTCAACAAATGATGGGTTAACATCGTTGTTGTGGTTTTTCCGTTGCTTCCGGTGATTCCAATAATTGTTGCATTTGTAAAAGGTGCAGCAAATTCAATTTCTGATATGACTGGAATTTTGTTTTCAAATAATTTAACAACAATTGTTGCTTTGTCAGGAATTCCTGGACTTTTCATTACAATTGTTGCATTTAGAATCAAAGCTTCAGTATGCTTTTCATCTTCAAAATCGATTTCATATTTTGTAAGCACTTCTCTGTATTTTGGTGCAATTTTTCCAAAATCAGAAACAAAAACTTCATATCCTTTTTGTTTTCCGAGAATTGCTGTTCCGACACCACTTTCGCCTCCGCCTAAAATTACTAATCTCATTTACCTTAACTTTAAAGTTACAATTGAAAGAATAGCGAGCAGAATGGCAACAATCCAAAAACGAGTAACAATCTTACTTTCGTGATAACCTTTTTTTTGATAATGATGGTGCAACGGCGACATTAAAAATATTCTTTTGCCTTCGCCATATTTTTTTTTAGTATATTTGAAATAACTGACTTGCATAACCACGGACAAATTTTCGGCAAGAAAAATGCCACACAAAAGCGGAATCAAAAGTTCTTTACGAGTAGCAATTGCCAAAACAGCTATAATCCCACCGATGGTTAAACTTCCGGTATCTCCCATAAAAACTGATGCTGGATAAGAATTATACCAAAGAAATCCAACCAAAGCACCTGTAAAAGCTGCAATAAAAACAGTCATCTCACCCGAATTTGGGATGTACATAATATTGAGATAGCTAGAGAAGATAATATTTCCAGAAACGAAAGTGAAAATCCCTAATGCAACCACAGAAATTGCCGAAGTTCCAGCAGCTAAGCCATCAATACCATCGGTTAAATTAGCTCCATTTGAGACAGCGGTTATGATAAAAATGACAACAGGAATAAAAATTAGCCAAGCCCAATTTTCATAATCATCACCCATCCAAGAAACTAAATTAGCGTAATCAAATTCATTGTTTTTAACAAATGGAATTGTTGTTGCAGTTGATTTTTCATAAATTGGAGCTGCCTTAATTGTATTTTCTGATTGATTTAACCTCAAATCGGCTTTATTGATGTCTTTTCTTAAATTCACACCTGGATGAAAATACAAAACTGACCCTACAATTAAACCCAAACCAACTTGACCTATAACTTTAAAAATGCCTTTTAAACCCTGTTTGTCTTTTTTAAAGATTTTAATATAATCGTCAATAAATCCAATTGTTCCCATCCATAAAGTGGTAACTATTAATAATACTATATAAATATTATCAAGTTTAGTTAATAGAAAAACGGGGATTAAAGTCGCCATTATTATGATTAAACCTCCCATTGTGGGCGTCCCAGCTTTTTGCGTTTGCCCTTCTAATCCAAGTTCTCTTACAGTCTCACCAACTTGTTGGTTTCGTAAAAAATTAATTACTCGCTTCCCAAATATTGTCGAAATCAAAAGCGACATGATTATTGCTAATGCCGAACGAAATGTAATGTATTGAAAAACACCAGTTCCTGGTATATTCAAAACTTTATCGAGGTATTCAAATAAATAGTAAAGCATATAATTAATTGGTTAGTTGGTTAATTTATCATTTGTGGTTAAATCTTATTTTTCAAGTTGATTTAATAATTCAGTAACAATTTTCATGTCATCAAAATCATGCTTAACACCATGAATTTCCTGATAGGTTTCATGCCCTTTTCCTGCAATTAAAATAATATCATTGGGTTGCGCCAATTGACATGCTGTTTTTA
>CAIXNQ010000155.1 GCA_903920835.1 uncultured Bacteroidota bacterium
AGACAGCATCATTTTATACGACGAACTTTGCCACGCTTCGATTCGCGACGGCATTCGATTGTCAAACGCCACTGCTTATAAATTTCAGCACAATGATTTAGATGATTTAAAAAGATTGTTAATCAAGCATAGCCAAACCAATAAAAAAGAATTGTTTATTGCAACAGAATCTGTGTTTTCGATGGATGGCGATACTCCAAATTTAGATTTGCTTTGTCAAATAGCTAAAGATTTCAATGCTTTTGTCATTATTGACGAGGCTCATGCACTAGGAGTTTTTGGTCAAAAAGGCGAAGGCTTAGTGCAAAGTCTAGGATTGGAAAATGAAATTTTTGCACGAATCATGACTTTTGGAAAAGGTTTAGGAGGTCACGGAGCGGCAGTTTTGGGCAGTAACGATTTAAAAAAATATCTTATCAATTTTGCACGAAGTTTGATTTATACTACAGCACTATCGCCTCATGCTGTTGCAAGTATTTTAACTTCCTATCTGTTTCTTGAAAATTCAGAAAATGAAATCCTAAAACTCAAAAATAACATCATTTTCTTCAATCAATTAAAGATGCAATTGGGTTTAAAGCAATTATTTGTTTACAGCAAATCGGCAATTCAATGTGCGATTATTCCCGGAAATCAAAATATAAAAAATATTGCAGGTCAGTTGCAACAATCTGGTTTTGATGTCAGACCAATTCTTTCTCCAACCGTTCCCGAAGGTCAAGAACGATTGCGATTTTGTTTGCACAGCTATAATTCAGAAGGCGAAATTACTGCGGTTTTAGGAAAATTAGCAGCATTGGTATTTTAAAATGAAACCTAACTAACTATTAAAAATGAAATTATTTATCACAGGAATTGGAACTGATGTAGGAAAAACAGTAGCCTCGGCAATAGTAACTCAATCGTTAGAAGCAGATTATTGGAAACCTATTCAGGCTGGCGATTTAGATAATTCGGACAGTCATAAGATTAAAAAATATGTTTCAAACACTAAAACGGTAATTCACAAAAACAGCTATCAACTAAACACTCCCGCAAGCCCGCATTATTCAGCATCTATTGATAAAATAACTATTGATATTGCTGAAATTATAGAGCCAAAAACTAAAAATCACTTGGTGATTGAAGGCGCTGGCGGAATTTTAGTACCGTTAAACAATTCAGACTGTATTGTTGATTTAATCAAAAAAGATTACAAAGTAATCTTAGTTTCCAGACATTATTTAGGGAGCATTAATCACACTTTGTTGAGTTTTGAAGCTTTGAAATCGAGAAATATTAAAATTGCTGGAATCATTTTCTCTGGCGATGAAAACAAAGCTTTAGAAACAATTATTCTCGAAAAAACAGGCTTGAATTTTATTGGCAGAATCGAAAATGAACCCTATTTTGATGAAAATGTAATTCAATTTTATGCTGATGAATTCAGAGAAAAATTGTTGGCATTATAATTCAAAACGTCAAATTATATTATAAAAAACGATATGAATCTTTCCGAACGCGACGCATTATACAATTGGCATCCATACACCCAACATAAAACAGCCGCTTTTCATCCTGCAATTGTTCGAGGAAAAGACGCCCTTTTATGGGATGAAAACGGCAAAGAATATATTGATGCGATTGCTTCGTGGTGGGTCAATCCTTTTGGACACGCCAATGACATTATTGCAAAAGCCATCTACAAACAACTGACAACTTTAGAACACGTACTTTTCGGTGGATTTACGCACGACAAAGCAGTTTTGTTAGCAGAAAAACTAATGACCATTTTGCCAGAAAATCAAAAGAAACTCTTCTTTTCTGACAATGGTTCAACCGCTGTTGAAGTTGCAATCAAAGCCGCTTTGCAATTCAATTACAATAAAGGAATTAAAAAAACAAAAATTATTGCTTTTGAAGATGCGTTTCATGGCGATACTTTTGGAGCCATGGCTTCTAGCGGAATTACTTTTTTTACAGAGGCTTTTAAAGGATCGTTATTGGAAGTTGTTCGAATTCCGATACCAACTATGGAGAAATCAAATGAAACAATTGCACAATTAGAACAATTGGTCGCTACCAACGAATTTGCAGCATTTCTGTTTGAACCTTTGGTTTTAGGTGCCGCTGGAATGCAAATGTATGAAGCCGATGCGCTCAATAAAATGATAGCAATTTGCAATAAAAATGAAGTTTTCACTATTGCTGACGAAGTTATGACTGGTTTTGGAAAGACAGGAAAAACATTTGCTTCAGACTATTTACAAAACAAACCCGACATGATGTGTTTGTCTAAAGCATTAACAGGCGGCACGATTCCGATG
>CAIXNQ010000156.1 GCA_903920835.1 uncultured Bacteroidota bacterium
GGCTCTTTCAAATATAAATCTAGCAGATTTAAAAACAAAGATGGCAGATTCAAATAAAAAAATTACAAACCGCTATTAAAATGTTTGAAAATAAATTAATTTATTATTATAAATAAAAACAATATCAAAATATCGAATAATTATTTCAATAATGTGGTTTGTATGATTTTAAAGACTACATTTGCGCATTATAAATTATTATTACAATTACAATGCGTACAGGTACAGTTAAATTTTTCAATGAATCTAAAGGTTATGGATTTATTACAGATGAAGAAACAGGAAAAGATATTTTCGTGCATGCTTCAGGGATTAAAGCAGAAGAACTTCGCGAAGGCGACAGAGTTTCTTTTGAAGAAGAAGAAGGAAGAAAAGGTAAAGTTGCTGCTCAAGTAGTAGTGATTGAAGACTAATATATATATATTAATTGCCTCAATGTTCAAAAAAAGGCTGTCCAAATCTGGGCAGCCTTTTTATTTTGCTTTACTTCGTGGATGAAAAGCATTTAAAACTTTAGACAAATGACTTCTATCTAAATGCACATAAATTTCAGTAGTAGTGATGGATTCATGACCGAGCATGAGTTGAATAGATCTTAAATCGGCGCCATTCTCAAGCAAATGTGTCGCAAATGAATGTCGAAAAGTGTGCGGACTAATGACTTTATTGAGATTGATTTTAACCGCCAGTTCTTTAATGATGGTAAAAATCATGGCGCGTGTCAATTGCCTTCCTCTTCTGTTGAGAAATAAGGTATCTTCAAAACCCTTTTGAATATTGAGTTGGTTTCTGATGGTATTACAGTAAATCGATATGTACTTTTGTGTATAAGTACTTATAGGAACAAAACGCTGTTTGTTTCCTTTTCCATTCACTTGAATAAATCCTTCATCAAAAAACAAATCTGATATTTTTAGCGTAATTAGTTCTGAAACCCGCAGCCCGCAACTGTATAAGGTTTCTAAAATGGCGCGGTTGCGTTCGCCTTCGTTACTGCTCAAATCAATCGCAGCTATTAGTGCATCAATTTCAGAAAGTGCTAAAGTGTCGGGCAATTTTCTTCCCATTTTTGGAGTTTCTATCAATTCCATCGGGCTGTCGTTGCGATAATCTTCAAAAATTAAATACGAAAAAAAACTCTTCAAGCCTGAAATGATTCGGGCTTGCGAACGAGGATTTACTTCTTTGGCAACTTCATAAATAAATTGCTGAATGATGTCTTCGTTAATTTTTATGGGCGAAACAACTATGCCGTGTTTGTCAAGAAATGCTTGCAGTCGTTCTAAATCAAAAGCATAATTGTCGATAGTGTTTTTTGACAAACCCCGCTCAACTTTTAAATAGGATTGATAACTTTTGATAAACGACTTCCATTCCATATTGCAAAGAACGTGATTTTTAATTTGTCTAAAAAGAATTGATATTCCATACTTTGTAATTTAAAATAAAAAAATACCCTCGTAATAATTGTCTATTGATTAAGTTTTACGCTTTAAATAAAAAATCATTGTTTTTGAATATTACAAACCTAAATTTATGACCTAAAATGATTATTTTTGGCAAGCAAAATTTCAAATAATTAAAAGAAATATAGATGAAAAAGACTTCTTTATTACTGCTTCTTATTGCCACTTCGTTTTGTTGTGGCTTTGCATTCAACAATTTATTTATCTCAAAAAACAAAAACACTATTGCTATGAAAAAAGTAACCGGAATTGGGGGCGTTTTCTTTAAATGTAAAGACCCAAAAAAAATGACCGAATGGTATGAGAAACATTTGGGCTTGACGACCAATCCTTATGGCGCAAGTTTTGAATGGTATGAAGCTGCAGACAAGACAAAAAAAGCGGAAACACAATGGACGCCTTTTAAAGAAACGACCAAATATTTTGAGCCTTCAACTAAGGATTTTATGATTAACTATCGCGTAGAAAACCTCGAAGCATTAGTAGAAGAATTAAAAAAAGAAGGCGTCACGATTGTTGACAAGATGGAAACCTTTGATTTCGGAAAATTCATTCACATTCTTGATGCCGAAGGAAACAAAATCGAGCTTTGGGAACCGAAATAATTAGGAGTTATGAATTATGAATTATGAATTGTAATGTTTAGCAAGTCGATGATATAATTTGCAACAGTTTCGGGAGCAATTGTTCGCATGGCGTCTTGATAGCCTTCGACTATTTTGTTTCCGTAAATTGATGTTGGCAATTGCGGATATAGATTTCGATCAGCCGTAAATGCGTTTTCAATCGGTTGATGAAAAGGTGCAAAACCCGCAAAAGGATGTGTGGCTCCCCAGAGCGAAACTACTTTAGTTCCATACATCGCAGCAATATGCCCGTTGCCACTGTCCATAGACAACATTAGGTCAAGATTTGATATCAACTGAAGTTCTTGAGCAAAGCTAACTTTTCCTGCTAAATTGATTACATTAATTGCGTTGTTGGTTAGCTTTTCTAAAACTTCTTTTTCGTTTTTTGCTCCAAAAATAAATATCGTAGTGTTTTCATTTCGTGCCAGAAGATTTACCAGTTCTTTCATTAAGTCTAGCGGATACATCTTACTTTCATATTGCGCCATTGGAGCAATTCCTATCCAAACTTTATTCGTTTTTGAACCAGTAATGGCTGTGACTTGTTGGTCTAGTAGCATTTTATCAGGAAAAACAGGATTCGAAAAACCAATCGAAAAACCAAGTTTCTCAAACGTGTCACAATGCCGCTCGATCATTGTTTTTATTGGCTTGAAAACTTTATTTTCTTTTTGAGTTAGTGCTTTTTTTTCAGCGCGACCTTTATCGGTATTGGCAACTTGAATACCATTTAGTCTAAACAAACTTCTAATAATTTTTGAGCGTAACACGTCATGAAGATCAGCAAAAGCAGTAATGTTATGCTTTTTTAAATCTGAATAAAGCCGAAGTAAACCCAAAAAACCTTTGTGGCGCACTTTTGCATCAAATTCAAAGAAACTAACATTAGGAATGTCGTTGAAAAAAGGTTTAAAAAACGGTCTTGAAATCACAGTCACTTTCACTGTTGGATATTGATCAATCAAAGCCCTAATAACTGGAACCGTCATTGCAACATCGCCCATTGCCGAAAGTCGCATAACGGCAATATGATTTTCTTTTAGAGTCAACCTATTTTTTATTTTGGTATAAAACGGGGTTCAATTCGTCGTCGTTATACATCTTCATTTGTTTATAAACTTTCATAAACTTATTTCCATTTTCGATGTCAGACAATAAATCATCAATAGCTGTAGAAAGATCCGAACGTTGTTCAAGTAAAATATTTAGTTTGGCTTGACATTTGTCACGGTGGTCTTGCGAAGCTTCCGCTCTAGTAGCTTCTTCGTTCATGTGGTATATTTTTAATGCCAAAATTGAAAGTCGATCAAAAGCCCAAGCAGGACTTTCTGAATTGATTTTCGCATCATTTTTCACAACAACTTGATTGTATTTTTGAAGAAAATAGCTGTCGATATACTCCACCATATCGGTTCGCTCTTGATTTGAGGCATCAATTTTTCTTTTTAAAGTCAATGCGGCAACTGGGTCAATTTGTGTGTCACGAATAATGTCTTCATAATGCCATTGAACCGTGTCAATCCAGTTTTTGAGGTATAATAAATGTTCAAATGAATCTTTTGGATAAGGGTTGTTGATGGGTTGATAAACCGAATCAAATTGGTGGTAATCGTGAATACTTTGTTCAAACACCGAATAAGCTAATTTTGAAAACATATCTTTACATTTTAAATACAAAGATACTTTTTATACTTTTATAAGCGAAAACAATTTATTCAAATTTTATGCAAATTCATTACCTCTCCGAAGCCAATAGCGTTCTCAATCATTTTTTAGGTCAAATCCGTAACATTCATGTTCAAAAAGACAGCATGCGTTTTCGGCGAAATATTGAAAGAATTGGCGAGATTATGGCTTATGAATTGAGCAAAGATTTAGCCTATAAAGACCTATCAATTACAACCCCACTAGGCGTTAAACATACCACAGAAATTGCCAATCAATTGGTTTTGTGTTCGATTTTGAGAGCTGGCTTGCCACTACATTTGGGATTTCTAAACTATTTCGATGATGCCGAAAACGGGTTTGTTTCTGCCTATCGCTATCACAAAAACAATGAAGATGCTTTTGAAATTAAAGTAGAATATCAAGCAGTTCCGAGCATCGAAAAGAAGACGCTTTTATTAATTGACCCAATGCTTGCAACAGGCCAGTCGATGGTGGCAGTGTTGAATAAATTGGTAGAAAAAGGCAATCCATCCGAAATTCATATTGCGGTGGTTATTGCTGCACCCGAAGGGATTTCCTATTTAGAACAACATTTGCCAGACCATATTCACCTTTGGGTCGCAACCCTCGATGAAGGATTGAATGAAAAAAACTACATCATTCCTGGGCTTGGAGACGCTGGAGATTTGGCTTATGGCAACAAACTATAGCTGTCCAAAAAAACCAAACAAACCAAAAGCAGCCACGATAGCTAATGCCAGTTCTTTTTGCCAATAATTTTTAGTAAACTCGATATGGCTCGTCGCCATCTGTGCTAATGGTGCAAAAGTAAAAATCAATAAAGCATTGCTTTTGTTAGTAGAAATTGCAAAAATTAGTACTGAAATAAAAAACCAAGCAATTAGTTTTTTAAACGAAGAATTCAAAATTAAAGGTCGGTTGGGCAAAGTAATTAATAGCGAAATTAAAAAGTACAACGCGATTGTTGTATAAATCGAAAATGATAAGTTCTGATATATAGAAGTAAAATAGTTCATTTTATAATCTATAATAATTTTGGACTGAATAGAACTTAGCGCATTAAAGTCA
>CAIXNQ010000157.1 GCA_903920835.1 uncultured Bacteroidota bacterium
AAATCAAACTTCATAAAGTGGTTTTTGTGAAGGCAAATATAGACTAATTTAAAAAGTTAGGAATTGGGCAACTTAAAAATTTAGATTTGTTTGTGATTATCAATGAAGTTTTAGTTAATTGAAAAATGTAAAACTAAATTAATTTTTCTAAATAATTAAAAAAAAGTGATTTACATTTATTTTATTTCAAGCAAAGAACTATTTTAATAATTTAAAGTCAAAAACCCAATCTTTTAACACTTTATAAACTGCAATTGCCCTATTATTGTATTCTGTTTTGAATGCTCTAGCTACTAATTTTTTTTGAGTTTTTTATGAATAAATACTTTTTCTATTTATTATTTTTTCTTTCAATCAAAAACTTTGCTCAAAAGAAAACAATTGAAACAAAAAAAATCAATGAATCGATTGCTATAGACGGAAAGCTAGACGAATCCAGCTGGGAAAAAGCTCAATTGGCTACTGATTTCATTATGTTTGAACCCGACAACGGAAAACCCATTCCGAAAGAAAAACAAACCATCGTCAGAGTGCTTTATGACGACCAAGCAATTTACATCGGAGCCATTTTAAACGACAACGAACCCAATAAAATTTTAAAAGAAATTACAAAACGTGACGATTTTGGCACTTCAGATTTTTTTGGGGTATTTATCAATGGGTTCAATGACGGTCAACAAGATTTTCAGTTTTATGTTTCGGCAGCCGATGGTCAAGCAGATTGTGTCGTGACAACTTCCAATGGCGAAGATTACAGTTGGGACGCAGTTTGGAGCAGTAAAGCACTAATTACCGACAAAGGTTGGGTGGTAGAAATGCGGATTCCGTATGCTGCACTTCGTTTTTCAGGAGAGAAAAAACAAACTTGGGGACTCAATTTCTTTAGAGAAATCAAACGAGACCGACAAAAATATTCTTGGAATTTTATTGACAACAAAACAAATGCTTTCATTCAACAATCTGGAATTCTTCAAGGTATCGAAAATATCAAACCGCCCACCAGACTTTTTTTTCTTCCGTATTCTTCTTTTTATGTCAATGCTAATGCAGCTGACAAAACAAATGGTTTGCCCAAAGGTGGTTTAGACATTAAATACGGAATTAATGAAGCATTCACGCTAGATGCTGTTTTGATTCCAGATTTCGGTCAAACTAAATTTGATGATAAAATATTAAATTTAAGTCCGTTTGAACAACAATTTAGCGAAAACAGGGCTTTTTTTACCGAAGGCACAGATCTTTTTAGTAAAGGAGGTCTTTTTTATTCCCGCCGTATTGGGCAAAATGGCTCGCCCAAACTCGACGATAATGAAACGGTTTTAAAAAACGCTTCAACCGTCAACCTTATTAACTCTGTTAAAGTCTCTGGACGTACAAAAGATGGTCTCGGAATTGGCTTTTTAAACGCTGTTACAGAAAACACCACCGCCATAGTTCAGAATATAAATGATAATAGTACTTATCAAAAAATATCACAACCTGTAACAAATTATAATGTATTCGTGCTCGATCAACGTTTCCGAAAAAACTGCTCAGTTTCGTTCATAAACACCGATGTCATTAGAAACGGCAGTTTTAGAGATGCCAATGCTTCTGCACTTGTTTGGGATTTGAGCACCAAAGAAAACACCTACAACGTTTCTGGAAGCTACAAGTACAGCTATATTTATGACGACGGTAAAAAAAACGGTACTTACAGCAATCTAGACATCAACGAAACCAGTGGCAAATTCCGCTACGGAATTGGAGGCGATTTGGTAACTAAATATTATGACATCAACGACCTAGGGATTAATTATGAAACTAATTTTTATGACGTTTATGGTCATGTAAATTACAGGATCTTAAAGCCAACTAAGTATTTCAACTCATTTAACATCAATTTCAATAGCTATTTTCAATTTCAAAAAGAATCGAATTACAGACAAGGTAATAATATTAACATAAACATAAATTCAACAAATAAACAAAACCACTATATCGGCTATGGCATAAATTTCAATCCAACTACAACTTTTGATTATTACGAACCTAGAGTCGAAGACCGATACCTAATAATTCCTAAACGATTGAATACTTGGTTTTATTTATCTACTAATTTCAACTACAAATTTGCCTTCGATTTCAACCCATCTTTCGGAATTGCAGACCAAGAACGAAGAAATTCTTATGGGTTTGCTGTTGGGCCTCGCTATCGTTTTAATGATCATTTGTTGCTAACTTATAATTTCAACTTCTATCGCCAAAACAATAACAAAGGCTGGGTCGATTCTTTTGACGATGATGGAATTTCTAGCACACCAAACAAAATAATTATCGCTAACAGAAATGTAATAACTTATTCCAACTCCATTTCTGGAAAATATGCTATTAATAGTCAAATGACATTTAATCTTTCTTTGCGCCATTATTGGTCGTTTGCCGAAAATAAAAACTACTTAGTACTCAACGATGATGGCAGTATCAGTGACTATGCCACCTATACAGATAACAAAAACTCCAGTTTTTATTCTTGGAATTTAGATTTAAACTACTCTTGGTGGTTTGCTCCAGGCAGTCAATTGTCAGTATTGTACAGAAATAATGCAGCCAACTTTGAACGTGAAATTAATAAAGATTTTGGTCAAAACGTTTCAAATTTATTAAGTAATGAAGCACTGAGTCATGTATTCTCTATCAGTATCAAATATTTTATAGATTACAATCAAGCCAAACATTGGTTTTAATTGATTAGATTTGTAATGTAAATAAAACAACTCATGAACAAGAAAGTAATTTTAATGATTTTAGATGGTTGGGGAAAATCTCTAGATCCAAAAGTATCTGCAATTGATAACGCCAACGTGCCATTTATCAACTCACTTTATCAAAAATATGCTAGCGCACAACTCCGAACTGACGGACTCAATGTTGGTCTACCCGAAGGTCAAATGGGAAATTCAGAGGTTGGTCACATGAATCTTGGAGCAGGTCGCATTGTTTATCAAGACTTGGCAAAAATCAATCTAGCAGTTGCCAATCATACATTAAGAAAAGAAAAAGCACTTGTTGACGCTTTTCAATATGCCAAAGATCACAATAAACCTGTTCACTTTTTAGGTTTACTTTCAGACGGTGGCGTTCATTCGCATACATCGCATTTGCGAGGACTGATTGATGCCACACAAGATTTTGGGTTAGAAAAAGTTTTCGTTCACGCCTTTACTGACGGTCGTGATGTTGATCCAAAATCGGGCGCATTATACCTTGAAGATTTGTATAACTACACCCAAAATACTTCCGTAAAACTAGCCTCAGTCATTGGTCGTTATTATTCAATGGATCGAGACAAACGCTGGGAACGTGTCAAAAAAGCCTATGATTTGCTGACCAAAGGCACTGGAACATCAACAAAAGATGCCGCACTTAGCATTTTAGAAAGTTATAAAAATAACATCACCGACGAATTTGTTGAACCAATGTTGATGGTGGATAACGACAACAAACCCATAGCAACTATCAAAGAAGGCGACGTAGTGGTTTTCTTTAATTTCAGAACCGATAGAGGTCGCGAACTTACAGAGGTGCTTTCGCAAGAGGCTTTCCCTGATTTTGATATGCATCCGCTCCACTTATATTATGTCACACTAACCAACTATGACCATACTTATAAAAATGTTCATGTGGTTTATGACAAAGAAAATATCACAGAAACACTAGGAGAAGTTTTAGGAAAAGCAGGCAAAAAACAAATAAGAATTGCAGAAACAGAAAAATATCCACACGTAACATTTTTCTTTTCGGGCGGACGAGAAAACCCATTTGAGGGAGAAATCCGCATCTTAAAAAATTCACCAAAGGTTGCCACTTATGATTTACAGCCCGAAATGAGTGCTTTTGAACTTGCCGATGCTTTAGTTCCTGAACTCAATAAAGGTGAAGTTGATTTTGTTTGCCTCAATTTTGCCAACGGAGATATGGTTGGACATACTGGCGTGATGGCAGCAGCGATAAAAGCCTGCGAAGCTGTTGATAAATGCGTAGAAAAAGTAATCACAGCAGCACTAGCAAACAATTACACCACACTTGTAATAGCTGATCACGGCAACTGCGAAACCATGATCAACCCCGACGGATCGCCCAATACAGCGCATACCACCAACCCAGTGCCAATAATTTTAGTTGACAAAGAACTAATAACCATTCACGATGGTGTATTAGGCGACATTGCCCCAACAATCCTTGAACTAATGGGGATAGAACAACCCGAAGTAATGACTAGAAACTCTTTGTTGTAGATGTTAACCTTAAAGGTAATAGGTCATTGTTGGTAGGTAATTAGGTTTTAGAACTCATCATTCATAACTCAAAAAACCCTTTAGTAAACATTTTGTGCAGTTCTTGGGACTTCTAGGGAATGCCCGCAATCATTTCAGGCAGTTCTTGGAACTTCTAGGGCACGCCCGTAAACATTTTGGGCAGTTCTTAGAACTTCAAGGGCATGCCCAAAAACATTCCAGGCAGTTCTTGGAAATTCTAGGGCACGCCCGTAAACATTTTGGGCAGTTCTTAGAACTTCAAGGGCATGCCCAAAAACAATTCGGGCAGTTCTTAGAACATTTCAGGCGGAGATAAAAAACTTAAAGGGATTGCCTTTAAACATTTTGGGCAAGGATGAAAAAACTTAAATCTATTGGTTGATATCATAACTTACAATTCATAATTCTATCAAAGCATTCCATTATATTTTCTGAAGAACCATTCTGCGGCGAGGCTTGATGCAATGAGTACTAATAGCCAAACCCAGTCAATTAGCGGTGTTTTTTTGTCAATGGCTTTTTGGATGGCTTTATAATCTTGATTTTTGATTAATTGATCTATTAGTTGATCTACTTGATTGGGCATGAAAACTACAGCATTGGTTTGATTTGCTAATCGTTTTAGGTTGTCTAAATCTGGATTTACAAACTGTTTCTCAATGTCAAAATCTAATATTTCAAAATAGCCAGAATAGCTCGAATTGGTGTTTTGTTCTTTAACTACAAAGGTATATTTGCCAGCCGAAAGCCCGTCAATATTGACTTTAAAAGAATTTTCGCTTTTCAAAAAATCATATTTTTTAACCGCTTTTGTTTTGGTATTGGTTAGTGCAATAGTCAAATTTGCTTTTTCGTCGATTTCAAAATTCTTGTTGAAATATTGGGCTGTAATTTCAATTTTATCTCCCAAATTGTAAAAACTTTCATGCGAAACAACTAATGATTTTTTATTGTTTGAAGATGCCAAAAATTGAATTGATTTGTCAATAAACTGATCATATTTCTCAAACGATTTGTTTTCATAATGACATTGCAATCGCCATTTCCAGCTGTTTTCTCCCAATAAATAAGCGGAACGTTTGCCTTGATTTTCTGAATAGCATAACAAAGGGGCATTGGTTTCTATATTTCTAATTTTAGAATTTAAAAGCGTGGTTACATTTGAATTTGTAGTGATGTTGCCAAACAGATTTTGCAACGGCGGATAATGTTCAAATCCGAAATTGTCTAAAGCAAAAAGATTGAATTGCGAATTAAAACCAGCCAAATATTCTTCTTTTTGAGCACTCATTTTAAAAACCAGATTTTGCTGTTGCTGGTTTAAAAAGCTAAAATCTGTGGTTGTTCCAGTGATAATAAAAGTATTGATTCCGGCGAGTTTGTTTTGATCAAAAATTGTTTTAAAAGCGTTAGTTGGTTGATATAAAATCAATATATTGTAATCTTGCAGACTATTAATTTCATTTGGTTTTACTATAGTTACTTTTCTTTGCGCATTAGTTTCAATTGCTCGTTTCAATGCGCCCAAATCTGGATGGTTGATTGATGAAACTAGAGCAATATTGGTCTTTTGATCGATGATTTCAACTGCAAAATTTTTAGTGTTATTATAACTATTTTTTTCAATAATTTTTGAAGATATAGTCGCTTTATAAATTTGTAAACCAACTTTTTCGGCTGGCAATAAAACATTAATAATAGCTGATTTATTATTGGGCGAAAACGAAACTGTTTGTTTGTATAAAACAGTATTTCCTTGCGAAATTGAAAAATCGGCAGTGATTGATTTTGTGCCGTTATAGTTTAAAAAAACTTCTACAGGGAATTTGTTTTTATAAAAAGCATAGCGGTTTACGTTGAGTTGGCTTATTTTTAAATCTAAAAATGTAGTGGTGTCGCCCAAAACTAAAGGATAAACTTTGGTCTGTGGCTGAAAAGCATGTACATAATCATTGCCAGAAGTTTGATTTCCGTCGGAAATTAGCACTACTGGATAATTCGGGTTTTTATTGATGCTTTTAAGACTTTTTGCAACTTGTTCTATATTGGTTTGTTTTCCTTTAAAATCAAATTTTTCAGTAGATTGAAAATCGGCATCAAATTTAAAGTTCTGAACATCAAATTTTTCTTGAATAGCCAAATTTGATTTTATTTTTTCAAAT
>CAIXNQ010000158.1 GCA_903920835.1 uncultured Bacteroidota bacterium
GGATTGAAAAAGTTTTTCAATTGGAACAAGAGAAAATTTTCTAAACCATTAAGTTCATTTAGAAAATTAAGAAATAAACAAAAAACAAACCCTTAATTGAACTTATTGTTCTTAATGGTTTAAATCAAAAAATGGTAGAAAAAATTATAAGAATTGGAATTCGTGATAGTGAACTCGCACTTTGGCAAGCACACACCGTTCAAAAACAACTTAATGATTTAGGATATAAAACCGAAATTACAGCCGTAAAATCTGAAGGCGACATCATTCTTGACAAACCACTTTACGAACTCGGAATCACCGGAATTTTCACCAAAACATTAGACATAGCCATGATCAATGGGAAAGTGGATATTGCAGTGCATTCCATGAAAGATGTTCCAACAGCACTCCCAATTGGAATCGTTCAAGCTGCCGTTTTAGAAAGAGCAAATATACTAGACATTTTAGTCCATAAAGGAAACCTAGATTTTCTAGAAACAAACGCAACCATTGCCACAGGAAGTTTGCGTCGGCAAGCGCAATGGTGGAATAAATATCCAAATCATAAAGTAGTCGATTTACGAGGAAATGTCAATACCAGAATGCAAAAACTCAATGAAAATAAATGGAATGGAGCCGTTTTTGCAGCAGCAGGATTGGAACGAATCAATCTTAAACCAGATAATTATATAAATTTGGATTGGATGACTCCTGCACCAGCACAAGGAGCAATGGTAGTGGTAGCCATGGCGGAAGATGATTATGTTTTAGACGCTTTATCTCAATTAAATCATATTGAAACCGAAATTTGCACTTATATAGAAAGACAATTTCTAAAAACCCTAGAAGGCGGATGTACAGCACCCATCGGAGCCATCGCAATCTATAATGAAATAGAGGACTCTATCCATTTCAAAGGTGTTTTATTATCTATTGATGGAAAGCAAAAAATTGAAATCGAGAAAGCTGTTGATATTTCAGAATGGAAAAAACTTGGTTTCAATTCCGCACAAGAAATTTTGAACAATGGTGGAAAAGAATTAATGGCGGAAATAAAGAAACAATTGAAAAAATAAAATTGAACCATTAAGAAATTAAGTTTCATTAAGTTTTGCTCTTAATTTTTCTTGATTTCTTAATGGTTTATACAAAGCATGACAAAACAAATCAACATATTATCTACCAAAAAGCTTTTGCCAATTCAAAAGCAAGTTTTGCTTGAAGGTAATATTCATTTATTTGAAGAAGATTTTATCGAAACCAAAATCAAGAATTTCGAGTTGTCAAAAGTGAATGATAATCTCATTTTTACCAGTCAAAATGCTATTCAGAGTATTTTAAAACACCCAAAATGCGATGAACTAAAAACTAAAAATGTGTTTTCTGTTGGAATGAAAACCAAAGATTTATTGACAGAAAACGGATTTAACGTAATTGCATATTCTGGCTATGCTTCTGATTTGGCTGAAATAATTTCATTAATTTACAATAAAGAAAGTTATACTTTTTTCAGCGGAAATTTAAGAAGAGATATATTGCCAAATACTTTGAAAGAAAATGGGATTACTTTCAATGAAATTGAAGTTTACGAAACCAATGTGACATCAAAAAAAATAAAAGACAAACTCGATGGGATACTGTTTTTCAGTCCGTCAGCCGTTGAAAGTTATTTAAAAATGAATAACATCAAAGAAGAAATCTGTTTTTGCATAGGCGAGACCACGGCAGAAGCATTAGAAAATAAAAGAATAAAAAATATTATTATTGCTTCTTCAATTTCAATAGATTCAGTTATTGAAGATTGTGCAGATTATTTTAAAAACAATTAAAAAATGAGAAAAATATACCTTTTACTCTGGATTTTTTTAAGCAATTTTCTTCAAGCTCAAGTAACTCTTCGAGTCACTTCAATTCCTGCCAATACTCCTGCAAACAGTATTATTTATGTTGCTGGAACTTTTAACAACTGGAATCCTCAGGACAGTCAATCAATCCTGCAACCAGATGGTCTTGGAGCTTATACTATAACAATTCCTCAAGGAACAGGCACTGCTGAATATAAATTTACAAGAGGTGCATGGTCATCTGTAGAGGGTAATGCTACAGGCAGTTATTTGCCCAACCGAACTTTTGTGTTTTCTGGCAGTGCCCAACAAATCAATTTAACAATTCAATCTTGGGAGGATTTAGGCGGAACATTAACTAGCACTGCGGCTAGTAATGTTCAAATTTTAAGTACTAATTTTTTCATGCCTCAATTAAATAAATCCAGAAAAATTCGGCTCTATCTTCCACCAGATTATCAAACCTCTAACAAAACCTATCCAGTGTTATACATGCACGATGGGCAAAACTTGTTTGACAACGCAACTTCATTTTCGGGCGAATGGCAAGTTGACGAAACATTAAATTCACTTTTTAACGCTGGCGATTATGGAGCTATTGTAGTAGGCATTGATAATGGCGGTGCCGACCGATTAAACGAATATTCGCCTTGGGTAAACACGAGTTATGGAGGCGGACAAGGAACACAGTATATGCAGTTTGTTGCAGAAACATTAAAACCTTACATCGATTTGAATTATAGAACAAAGCCACAACCACAATACAATGCGCTTATTGGCAGCTCAATGGGAGCGTTTATTTCGGCTTATGGTGCTGTTGCTTATTCAAATGTTTTTTCTAAAATTGGCGTTTTTAGTCCCGCATTTTGGTTCGCAAAAAATGATTTAGAAAGCTATATTTCAAATTCGACACAGTCGTTAAACCAAGCAAGAATATATTTTGTTGCAGGAACAAATGAATCAACAACGATGGTTTCTGACTGCAATCAAATCAAAAATTCATTTCTAAATAAAGGAGTTACAACTAATAATATTTTTACAAAATACGACAGCTATGGCGCACATAATGAAAACTATTGGAAAGGCGAATTTGCAGGAGCATATCAATGGTTGTTTCAAAATGAATTGCTTCAAGTACATTCAGAAAATAATACCAAGCCAATTATTATTTTTAGTAACGAAAATAATTTTTACGCATCAGGATTAGAACACAAAACAGAGGCTATTCTTTTTGATTTGACGGGCAAAAATCTCGGAAAAATAGAACTTTCTAATGGCGAGAATAAACTAAACATTGATTTGAGTACTGGAATCTATCTTTTAAAAAGCAGTGATTTTCTGTTGAAATTTAGTAAGCAATAAAACAAACACAATATCAAAAATAATGATTAAAAACGACCTATTTTTAAGAGCATTAAATAATGAAACTGTTGAGCGTCCACCCGTATGGATGATGCGTCAAGCGGGAAGATATTTACCCGAATTTAGAGCTTTGCGTGACAAATATGATTTCTTTACGCGTTGCGAAACCCCAGAATTAGCTGCAGAAATTACAGTTCAACCCATACGGATTGTAAAACCAGATGCAGCGATTTTATTCTCCGATATTTTGGTTGTGCCACGTGCTATGGGAATTCATGTTGAGTTGAAAGACAACTTGGGGCCGATTATTCCAAATCCAATTCGCACCATGGAGCAAGTCAATCAGGTTTTTGTTCCCGATGTAAATGAAACTTTAGGTTACGTTTTTAACGCCATCAAATTAACCAAAGAAATGTTGAATGACGAAGTTCCGTTAATTGGTTTTGCTGGTTCTCCTTGGACAATTTTTTGTTATGCTGTGGAAGGAAAAGGCTCGAAAAGCTTTGATACCGCAAAAGGATTTTGTTTCTCTAATCCAGTAGCAGCACATACTTTATTGCAAAAAATAACCGACACCACCATTTTATATCTAAAAGAAAAGGTAAAAGCAGGCTGCAACGCCATTCAGATTTTTGATTCTTGGGGCGGAATGCTATCACCGGTCGATTATCAAGAATTCTCATGGAAATACATCAACCAAATTGTTGAAGCTTTAGCGGAAGACACTAAAGTTATCGTCTTCGGAAAAGGTTGTTGGTTTGCTTTGGGCGAAATGGCACAATCCAAAGCATCAGCTTTAGGTGTAGATTGGACATGTTCGGCAAGAAATGCCCGTTATTTATCAGGCGGAAACATCACTTTACAAGGAAATTTCGATCCAAGTCGTTTGCTTTCGCCAATTCCGACCATCAAAAAAATGGTTCACGAAATGATCGACGAATTCGGAAAAGACAATTACATCGTAAATCTTGGTCACGGAATTTTACCAAATATTCCTGTCGATCATGCCAAAGCTTTTGTTGAGGCTGTTAAGGAATATGGTCAATAATTTATTTTAAATGAAAAGATCAAGCGCTTATTGATATTAATCGGAATATTTTATAATTAAGCTGTAATACCCAAAATTGACAAATCTTAAAAAATAAATACAGATTATTTGGTAAAAAGTCTGGAGATTAAAAAGAAGTTAGGATTAATTCAATAATTGACACTTTTTTAAATCTATTTTTAAACAATAAACACCATTAAAAATACCCTTTTAGAACTGAGATTCTAAAAGGGTATTTTTTTGTATTTGTTCTTAAATCATTATTGATAATGCTAATAACCCAAAATTGAACGGAAAATATGATGACAGAAATAAAAACTATAGCTAACAGCTATGTTTTCCTTGCGCTTTCAAATCCAAAATGAATTAAAATCATCAAAAAGAAATAAAAAGATAAATCTTTTTTATACTTCCGATTTATTCCTTAAAGAAGCAATAACACCAATCATTAAAGACAATAAAATAACCAAAAGCGAGATTAATTCTGGCACTACATAATAATGGTGAAACAGCATTTTTAATCCAACAAAACTCAAAATCGCAATTAAACTGTATTCTAGATATACGAATTTTTCGAGCATATTAGCCAAAAAGAAATACATCGATCGCAAACCAAGTATCGCAAAAATATTTGATGTAAATACCAAAAACGGATCGGCGGTTATTGCCAAAATTGCTGGAACACTATCGACCGCAAAAAGCATGTCCATAATTTCAATAATTACTAAAGCAACAAATAGCGGCGTCGCTAAAATGCCTTTAGGACTTTTTACGAAAAATCGATTTTGATGAAATTCGGGCGTAATCGGGATAATTTTTCCTATCGTTTTATAAACAAAAGAATCTTTGGGGTCTGACGGCGCATCGTCCTCTTTTGAAAACAACATTTTGATTGCCGTAAAAAGTAAAAAAGCTCCAAACAAATAAGTCGTCCATGAAAATTTATTGATTAAAACCACACCAAAAGAAATCATTAATCCTCTAAAAACAATTGCTCCTAATATTCCCCAAAACAACACCCGATGTTGATTTTTTAACGGAATTTGGAATGATGCAAACAACACTGCAATCACAAAAATATTGTCTATACTTAATGATAGCTCAATTAAATAGCCAGTAACATATTTAAGTGAAGCACCTAATGGAGTTAATTTATCTGGATTGTCAATACTGTTGGTTTGATAAAGCCAATATATCGCTGCCGAAAAAAGCAAAGCTACAGAAACCCAAATCAAAGTCCATTTTGTGGCTTCTTTAGTACTAATCACGTGAGGATTTTTATTAAAAACGCCCAAATCGAGTGCCAAAATGACCACAACCAGTAAAAAAAATAATCCCCAAACCATATTCAGAAAATTTAAACTTGAAGACAAAGATACTTTTTTTGAATTACAAGCTTTAAAAATCAAATTCTAGATATGATATTGTTTATTTAGATAAATTTTATTGAAGTGCCTTTAAAAAAATAGGGGCTTTTTTAATTATATATCAAAAAAATGTATATTTGCATCAAATTTTCAAGGGTATAATTAAAAATTTCAACTTATGTCAACATTAAGATTTCAAGCATTAAAAGAAACTGCAGGTAGAAAACCTGTAAAATTTGAAGAAGCCGACAGAAAATCAACCATTTTTGGGGCTAATGTGTTTAATGAAAAAGCAATGAAGCAGTTTTTAACTCCTGATGCTTTTAAAGGTGTGAAAGATGCCATTCAACACGGCACAAAAATCGACAGAAAACTTGCCGATTATATTGCTATGGGAATGAAAGAATGGGCACTTTCTAAAGGAGTTACGCATTATACGCACTGGTTTCAACCATTAACTGGAACTACTGCCGAAAAACACGATGCTTTTTTTGAAACCTCTTATGACGGTTCAGATCCGGTAGAGAAATTTGGTGGTGGACAGTTAGTTCAACAAGAGCCAGACGCATCTTCTTTTCCTAATGGCGGCATCAGAAATACATTTGAAGCAAGAGGTTATACTGCTTGGGATCCAACATCGCCTGCTTTTATTTTTGGTTCAACTTTATGTATTCCTACCGTTTTTATTTCATATACAGGCGAAGCTTTAGATTATAAAACACCTTTATTAAGAGCCTTAAACGCTGTTGACGAAGCTGCAACTGATATTTGTAAATATTTTGACAAAAATGTAAAGAAAGTTACCGCAACTTTAGGTTGGGAACAAGAATATTTCTTGATTGATAAAGCTTTGGCTGAATCTCGACCAGACATTATCATGACTGGAAGAACACTTTTGGGTCATACTTCTGCCAAAGGACAGCAATTAGATGACCATTATTTTGGTTCAATTCCGAGCAGAGTTTTGTCATATATGAGAGATTTAGAACAAGAATGTATGTATTTAGGCATTCCTGTAAAAACGCGTCATAATGAGGTTGCGCCAAATCAATTTGAGTTAGCTCCAATTTTTGAAGAAACAAATTTAGCAGTTGACCACAACTCGTTGCTAATGGACGTGATGCAAAAAGTTGCCGAAAGACATGACTTTAGAGTGCTTTTTCACGAAAAACCTTTCAAAGGCGTTAACGGTTCTGGAAAACATAACAACTGGTCTATGGCGACTGATACTGGTGTAAATTTATTAAGCCCAGGAAAAACACCAATGAGCAACTTACAATTCTTGTCGTTTTTCATCAACACCATTAAAGCGGTTAACGATTATGAAGAATTGTTGCGTGCCTCAATTGCTACAGCCAGCAACGACCATCGTTTGGGAGCTAACGAAGCGCCACCAGCAATTATTTCTGTATTCATCGGTCAACAATTGACAAAAGTGTTGGCAGAATTAGAAGGTGTAACTAAAGGTAAATTATCACCTGAAGAAAAAACTGATTTGAAATTGAATGTTGTGGGTAAAATTCCAGACGTGCTTTTAGACAATACGGATAGAAACAGAACTTCGCCTTTTGCTTTCACAGGAAACAAATTTGAGTTCAGAGCTGTAGGCTCATCTGCCAATTGTGCCAACGCAATGACGACTTTAAACTCAATCGTTGCTAAACAATTAATAGAATTTAAAAAAGAAGTTGACGAATTAATAGCTACAAAAGGATTAAAAAAAGATGAAGCTATTTTTAATGTCTTGAGAGAATACATCAAACAAACCAAAAACATCCTTTTTGAAGGCGATGGTTATAGCGATGCTTGGGAAAAAGAAGCTAAAAAGAGAGGATTGAGCAATCACAAAACTACGCCATCTGCTTTGAAAGCAAAAGTTTCTGAAAAAGCATTGGATTTATTCAAAGAATTGAACGTAATGAACCACGTAGAGGTTGAGGCGCGTTATGAAATTGAATTGGAAGAATACACTAAGAAAATTCAAATAGAAGGAAGGGTTCTTGGCGATATTGCTAGAAATCATGTTATCCCGACAGCTATTAAATATCAAAATGCCTTGATTGAAAACGTAAAAGGTTTGAAAGAAATCTTTGGCAATGATTTTACAAAAATCGGAAAAGAGCAAATTGTATTGATTAAAGAAATTTCGGAACATATTGAAGGAATCAATACTAAGGTTGAAAAAATGATTGATGCCCGCAAAAAAGCAAACGCATTAACCGATGCACAAAAAATGGCAGAAGCTTATTGCGACAAAGTGAAACCTTATTTTGAAGACATTCGCGAACACTGCGACAAACTAGAATTATTAGTTGACAACGAAACTTGGACATTGACCAAATACAGAGAAATGTTGTTTACAAAATAAAATAGATAATAGAACATAGACGCTACAATCTATAATAAACACTTAACCTGCTTGATAAAAGCAGGTTTTTTTATGTTTATAATTAAGGGTTTGCGTCAGATGAGTATTTAATTTACTGGTTTTATTAAGCTGTTTTACGACTTTATAAACTAAAAAATGCAATTATCTAAAATAAGATAATTGCATTTTAAAAGTGCGGATAATAGGACTCGAACCTACACGCCTTGCGGCACCAGATCCTAAGTCTGGCATGTCTACCAATTTCACCATATCCGCAAAATCGAGTTTGCAAATATAAAAATAATTATGAATTAATGAATTATCAATTATGAAATTTTTTAAAACTCTTTTTTGTACTTTTGGTTTTTAAAAGAAAATCATAAAATGAACAAAATTAATCAATACGTTCAAGACAATAAAGAACGTTTTATCAATGAACTAATTGAATTGCTAAAAATCCCTTCGGTTAGTGCCGATACGGCCTACTCTCAAGACGTTTTCGATACGGCTGAAGCAGTAAAGGTTAGTTTAGAAAAAGCAGGTTGTAAACACGTTGAAATTTGTGAAACCCCAGGCTATCCTATTGTGTATGGAGAACATATTATTGACAAAGAACTTCCAACGGTTTTGGTTTATGGGCATTATGATGTGCAACCACCTGACCCAATAAATTTATGGACTTCTCCACCGTTTGAACCAGTGATAAAAAAGACCGAAATTCATCCTGAAGGTGCTGTTTTTGCTAGAGGTGCCTGTGACGACAAAGGACAAATGTATATGCACGTTAAGGCTTTTGAATATATGATTCAAAGCAACACTTTGCCCTGCAACGTGAAATTTATGATTGAGGGCGAAGAAGAAATTGGTTCTAAAAGTTTGGTATGGTTCGTTGAGCGCAATCAAAAAAAATTGAGCTGTGATGTAATATTAATTTCAGATACTGGAATGATTTCTAATCAGCAACCTTCAATTACGACAGGTTTGCGGGGATTAAGCTATGTTGAAGTAGAAGTTACAGGTCCAAACCGAGACTTACATTCTGGACTATACGGTGGTGCGGTTGCCAATCCGATTAATGTTTTAGCAAAAATGATTGCATCGCTTCATGACGAGAACAATCACATTACTATTCCAGGGTTTTATGACAAAGTTGAAGAATTGTCTCAAGCCGAAAGAGCTGAAATGGCAAAAGCACCTTTTAATTTAGAAAACTACAAAAAAGCCTTAGATATTGATGATATTTATGGCGAAAAAGGATATGTAACGAACGAACGAAACTCGATTCGACCAACATTAGACGTCAACGGGATTTGGGGCGGATATACTGGCGAGGGCGCAAAAACTGTGATAGCTAGCAAAGCTTTTGCTAAAATCTCAATGCGATTGGTGCCAAATCAAGATTGGGAAGAAATTACAGCGTTGTTTAAAAATCATTTTGAAAGTATTGCTCCATCTTCAGTAAAAGTTAAAGTTACACCTCATCACGGTGGTCAAGGTTATGTAACGCCAATAGACAGTATTGGTTATCAAGCAGCTTCAAAAGCCTATTCAGAAACCTTTGGAGTGCCTGCTATTCCTGTACGTTCTGGCGGAAGTATTCCGATAGTTGCTTTGTTTGAAAAAGAGTTGAAATCAAAAACAATCATGATGGGATTTGGACTTGATAGTGATGCAATTCACTCTCCTAACGAGCATTTCGGAATTTTTAATTACTTGAAAGGAATTGAAACAATTCCATTGTTCTATAAATATTTTGTAGCGTTGTTTCAACAATAAATACATAAAAAACAATTTTAAATTAGGGGTTCGTTATGGCAATTAGCCAATAACGAGCCTCTTTTTTAATGGATTCGTTACTGTTTGGGCACTTCGTGGCAAAACAAAAAACTTTCGCAATACGGTTTGGGCAATTTGTATCCAAACAAAACACTCTCGCGGATTTGTTTGGATAAATTGTTTTTAAATATAATATCCTTACGGAACTGTTTGGGATATATTTTTGAAAAAGAAAACCCAACGCTTGTAATAATAAGTCAAAGATTAAAAGAAATTCTAAAAGCTTTAGGTTGTTTATATTGAAGCTAAAGTATTGATTTTTTATACTGCAACAAATTTTTTTAATTTTTCTGTATTTTTTAGACCAAATGAAATAATATAGCGATTTTTTGATAACACTTATACCAATCCTAAACTGACCAAATGAAATTTAATATCGATTAAAACGACTTTTGTATCGTCTGAATTATCAACTGGTATCAAAAAGAAGATTGTTAATGTCAAAAAGATAAATGATAATGTCAAAAAGAGGTTTAATTGTACGAAAAAGAAAAGTGATAATGTCATTCTGAAAAAGTTTAATACAAGAAAGATTTTTGATAATGCCAAAAAGATAATTGTTGATGCCGTTCAGAAAATTATTAATACGAAAAAGACGAGTGATGATGCCAAAAAGATAATTGATGATGCCGTTCAGAAAATTATTAATATGAAAAAGACGAGTGATAATGCCAAAAAGATATTTGTTGATGCCGTTCAAAAATTATTAATACGAAAAAGAGGACTGTTGATGTCTTAAAAATCGTTGCTAATGTTATAAAAATTATCCTAAACCTCAACATCCCAAACGCAACAAGGGTGCTTTTAAAATTGAAGATTGTCAATTTCAAAAGCACCCTTGATTAGTTTAAGATTGATGCTGTTGTTATTTAAAAACTATTTCATCATGCCGCCGCCTTGTTTCACTTTTTCGGTGGTGATTTCTGTGTTTTCTTTTTCGAGTTTCAAGTTTCCGAAGTTGTAGGTCAACGAAATTCTAAAGGTTCTGGAATCTCTTTTTTGATAGAAACCTGTTTGAAGGTTGTTGCCGCTAATGATTCCGTTAATCTCGTTGGCGTTAAAAACATCAAAGCAATGCAAACCTATTTTTAGCTTTTTGTTATTGAAATCCTTGTTGAAAGAGATGTCGAATTGCTGAATGGGTTTCTCGATTTGATAGATTTCCCAAGTGCCTTTGGGTAGTATAAAATAGTTCATGGTGTTGGTGATGTTCCATGGCAAAATGATTTGCGACTGTGCGCCATAATTAGTAATCGGCTTGTTGGTGAACGGAAAAGTAAAGCCGTCTATGGTCGATTTAACGTAATTGATGTTAAAGAAAATGTAGTTCATTTTCTCGATGGTGTTCATTCGTTTGGCAAATTCTTCTTTTGATTTAAAGAAATAATCGAGCGGCAACGGAAACGATAAATAGGCACTGAAGGTCTTGATTTTGTCAAACTGTTGGGTGGTTGCATTGCTGACGAGTTCGCCCGGTTTGGCACTGAATACAAAACGACCATCGTCTTTGCCAACGACATAATTTGCGCCCAATTGCACAAACTGAAAGGCAGTGAACTTGATGTCGAAGTTATCGAAATAAGTTGGTTTTAAATTGAAATTTCCTGTTGAAGTGTTGAACTGATTCACCGCCGAACCATTGTTGGGGTCGATGGTGTTATAGTTGGGCTGTTCTATTTTTTTAGAATAAGATGCGCTAATGTTCATTTGCTCGTTCATTTCATAAAGCACACTCGCATTTGGGAAAAAATTAGTGTTGCGATAGTCAAGTTGCGTGGTGTTGAGGTCTAGATTAGCGAGACGTTTTACTTTAAAATCTTCAAACCGAACTCCGGCAGTAAAGTCAAACTTCTTGATTTTTTTGCGGGCTTCTACATAAAAAGCAAGGTTGTTTTCGGTGTAGTTAAAGTCAGTGATTTTTGCAAAATTGCCATTCGTAAAAATGTCGTCGGTGGAGCTATTGATGTTGTTTTTGCCCAGATGATTTACTTTAATGGTATTGTATTTTCCGCCGGTATTAATCGAAAATTTCAATTGCTCGAAAGGAATGGCAAAGTCGTATTTCAAATAATAATTAGTAAGACTAAAGTCGTTGTTGGCGTTGTTAAACAAATTGCCGTTAGCTTCGTTATAACCACTGGATTGACTCAGCGGATTTTTGTTGAACAGATTGGTGAAAGCAGTAACATCAAGAGTTCTACCTAGCGTGTCTAATTTTGTTTTGTACTGCAAACTGATTTCGTGGTTGCTGGTTTTGGTTTTAGTGATGGCGGCGTCTTCAAAATTATTGCCTTCGCCATAAACGCTGGTGTTTGAATTTGTTCTGTCATTGCTGGCATTGGCGTTATAATTAAAAAGCAAGTTCGACTGGTCGGTCAGTTTGTAATTTGTGCCAAGTCTGAAATAAACATTTCTGTTGGTGTTGAACATTGTACTGCTTTGATATAAATTCTTTACAGGCGTAAACGTTGTAAACTGTTGATTGTTGCCCGTGGTTTCGTTACTGTCGATATAGTTATAGCCCAACATTGTTTGCCAGCTCACTTTTTTCTCCTTGCCGTTCAACATTATTTGCGGGCTCGTTTTTTGGTTTTTGTTAAAGTTATAATTCACATTGACGGTTGCATTAACGCCTTTTAACCTTTTAGAACTCGTAATAATGTTAATGATCGATCCGCTGGCATTGGCGTCAAACGAGGCACCAGGGTTGTAAATCAGTTCAACTTTCTCGATGGCGTTGGCAGGAAGACTTGACAGATAGTTTTGCAAATCGGTTCCGCTGAGCGTGCTGGGTGCGCCGTCAATATAGATGGCAACGCCCTTGCCGTTAAGCGACAAACTACCCGTTGGAGAAGTAATAACGCCGGGCAACTTTTTAACTGCGTCAAACGCGCTGCCGCTACTGAGCATCGGATTGTCTTTAACGCCCACAGTGGTTTTGTCGCTTTCTACTTTTAGGAACTGTTTTTTGTTGCCATAAATAGTAACTTCTTTAAGTTTGTCTGTTTTTGACGAATCAGAAGATTTCAGATTTGTTTCATTTGTGTTTTCTTGTGCGAAGATTGCGCCAGAAAAGAAAAGCAAGGAATAAAATAAATTTGATTTCATGTAAAATTGATTTTGATTGATGACTGTAAGACTTTTTAAGATTACAATTGTTACAAATAGTGGTGTTAAAATCGAATCATTTTATGTTTTTAGTCTAAAGAATATGTTTTTATATGAAGCCACAGCTTAAAAAGATTTACACAGATTATTAAAATAAAATCCATTTTATCCCTTAATCTGTGGCAAAAAGATTAAAAATCAATTTCAATTAAAACGATTTTTATTTATTGATGAGCAATTTAACAAAACCAAAAGCCTAATAATTTATTTGTATTTTTGTGCAAAATATTAATAGCTATGCCCAAAATTGGCAATATCGAACTTCCAGATTTTCCGTTACTGCTTGCGCCGATGGAAGACGTTAGCGATCCTCCATTTCGTAGATTGTGCAAACTTCATGGTGCCGATTTAATGTATTCGGAGTTTATTTCGTCTGAAGGATTGATTAGAGACGCCATCAAAAGCCGTCAGAAACTCGATATCTTCGATTATGAACGCCCTGTTGGCATTCAGATTTTTGGTGGCGACGAAGATGCGATGGCTTTATCGGCAAAAATTGTTGATGCGGTTCATCCGGATTTGGTTGATATTAATTTTGGTTGTCCTGTAAAGAAAGTGGTGTGCAAAGGTGCTGGTGCTGGCGTTCTTAAAGATGTTGATTTAATGGTGCGACTCACAAAAGCCGTTATCCGAAGCACGAATCTGCCCGTGACAGTTAAAACCCGTTTGGGTTGGGACGAAAGTTCTATAAATATTGACGAAGTTGCCGAACGACTTCAGGATATTGGTGTGCAAGCACTCACTGTTCACGCACGAACCCGAGCGCAGATGTATAAAGGTCACTCGGATTGGTCGCATATTGCTCGTGTGAAAAATAATCCTCGAATCACGATGCCTATTTTTGGTAATGGCGATATTGACAGTCCCGAAAAAGCATTAGAATATAAAAACAAATTTGGACTTGACGGCATGATGATTGGTCGTGCTGCTATTGGTTATCCGTGGATATTTAATGAGATTAAACATTATTTCAAAACCGGAACCCATCTGACTGCACCCACCGTTGTTGATCGTGTTGAGGCTGCCCGAAACCACCTTCAATGGTCTATGGATTGGAAAGGAGAGCGACTTGGAATTGTTGAAATGCGAAGACATTATACAAATTATTTCAAAGGGATTCATTCGTTTAAAGAATACAAACAAATTCTTGTTACGAATGACAATCCAGACGAACTTTTCCGCACATTAAAAGAAATTGAACAAGTTTATGCCGAATTTTCTTTTGAAAATTAAAGGCATCATACGTCAAATACAAATCATTTAGTCGTTAAAATTATGAGCAATATAAGAATTACCAAACAATTTAGTTTTGAAACAGGTCATGCACTTTATGGCTATGACGGCAAGTGTAAAAACGTTCACGGACATAGTTATAAATTATCTGTCACGGTAATTGGTGCGCCAATAACAGACCGCAATAATCCGAAATTCGGAATGGTGATTGATTTTACAGACTTAAAAAAGATTGTCAAAGAAGAAATTGTAGATCATTTTGACCACGCAACGGTTTTTAACCAAACCACGCCTCATGTTGAACTGGCTCATGAATTAAAAACCCGCGGACATCATGTAATTCTTGTAGATTATCAACCCACGAGCGAGAATATGGTGCTGGATTTTGCCGATAAAATAAAGAAAAGATTGCCGTCGGAGATTCGTTTGTTTTCTTTACGACTTCAAGAAACCGAAACTTCGTTTGCCGAATGGTTTGCAAGCGATAATTAGACCAAAAATGTAGTATTTGTTTTGAAATAATATTGTCACATTAAATCAACAAACATGGATATTCGAGAACAAATAGACAATTATATCAATGAGCAATTAGATGTAA
>CAIXNQ010000159.1 GCA_903920835.1 uncultured Bacteroidota bacterium
TTGATGCAAAATAAAATATCTTTTTCTTTCTTTGAAATCAAACAAAAAATATTCAAAATCAATTTCCCACATTCTTTTCTCTTCACGCTTAAATGTGAAATCTAGATGTTTCTCTACTCTCTTCCCCAATAGGCCATTGTTGCTGCACTAAATTTTAGTTAGAAAAACTACTTTTCTTCTTTTTTCATTTCTTTCGAACTTTGGCATACTTCAAACATTTTTGCCATCCCTCTCAAACAAGCATTTTGAAAAGTTTCTCCTTGACCCCTATAAAAGCCTTGTCGTTGCTTGAAAGCGACACACTCAAGTTTCGTGTCTACTCGAAGACACTCAAGTTTCGTGTCTACTTGAAGACACCCAAGTTTGTTCCCCTCTTCTGACGTAAAACCGATTGAAAAGGTATGTGAGTATAAAGAAGCAGTAGTATTTATATTGTGCATGGCCTGAGTGGTCGTTGTAGAAGTTGTAATCCCCCCGTCATTCATACTAAGTTAGCTAAAAGGTAGACGTAGCACGGCGAAGGCGAGTACCCGGGGCTATGAGGCTAGTGAGTAAGCTAGGCTGTTTTATGAATGAGCCCTCCCTCACTAGATGACCACAAACAGGGTAGCTGTCCTGACTTAAAGGGTAAAAATCTCGCTTAGGCAGATAACGAGACCTATGGGAAGCGTTGACCGCCAACATGACTCGTCTATTGGTTTAGAATACCCCTTTTTGTAAATTAGTAAACAAGTGTGTGTGTGTGTGTGTGACTGTTCACGCATTAGTGTGTGCGTGACGTCATTTCTAGACGACCACTTCCGATTGAAGTTTAGTCTCTTGTGTATTTCTGTGATCAACTATTATTTAACAGTTATTTTGACCTTATTATTCTGATTGATATTTTTACTTACACTTGGCTTATTTAATTTATTTGAATAAAACACTTTTAAACCTCTTGATCAATTTTTATCCTTTCTAAGACGTGTAAAATTCTAAGAGTTTGATTATCGCTAAGCAATTATGATGTCCTCATACATTATACTTGTAGAAAAGATCTAACGAACCAAAACATTTAGCAAATTTATTTTGGACCTTTAGGTAGCTAAATTGAAAATCCGCTTAAAACAAAAATAAACACAACGAAAGCGTTACATCGTAAAACCATAGAACTAAGTTATATTCTTACCAAAATATTTTTTTTACAAATTTAATTGCAGTTTTATTGACACTATAAAACCCCCAAGACCAAGGCTTCCAAAAGTGGTGCCGTAACCAGGATCTAAATCTTTTTTAGTTATAATCAAACAATGGAATCTTGAAATAGTAATAAATTTAAAACTAACCTTTAAATTAAAACAATTTTACGTCCGAAAAATATTTTTTTTATCTTTTCTCTTTTCTGTTATACGCGTATACGTACACAAACAAGTAAACTCAGACAAACTGTGCGTAACGAATTTAATATTCTGTCGCATTAGTCATGCCCGTAAAAGATTAACTATCTTCCGAATTTTTTCAGAAAAACAATTGTATAATCAATCGAAGTAAAATCTGCATCTGCATCTATTTTATTATCTACTTTATACAGTTTAAGTTCTTCATCAGATATAACAGGTTTACCATTAATCATTTGTATTGCACGTGACAA
>CAIXNQ010000160.1 GCA_903920835.1 uncultured Bacteroidota bacterium
CAAATCGTCGGATAAGGCAAAACCTAGAATTTTATATATCCGCAAATCGTCGGATAAGGCAAAACCTAGAATTTTATATATCCGCAAATCGTCGGATAAGGCAAAACCTAGAATATTACATATCCGCAAATCGTCGGATAGGGCAAAACCTAGAATTTTATATATCCGCGAATCGTCGGATAAGAAAAAACAAAAAAGATTAACTTAAATTTTAATAAATATGTTAGCATTAATAAAACATATCTTCGGAAACATTTTTGATGATGAACGCATCACAACCACCCGCTTAGCCAATTTTGCGGAGGATGCTTATAACAAATTGGTTGCTCAAAACGTCAACAACGTGTTTGATGAAATTATTGCTTGTATTGAAGTGCCAAAAAATGGATTAATGGCGCTAATCTCTAGCGTAGATGTCGCCCTCGGGGTTCAGAAAGGAAAAACGTTAACCACCGACCAACTGATTGCGTTGTTCAAGAAAACCATGTCAGAAAAAGAAGGCGTCATTGCCGATGCACTGGATGGGTTTGGTTCGACGGGCTATATCGAGTTTTATCCGCATGGCGTAAATGAATACAGCAAGGGCACTAAAACCGTGATGCCTATATTGATTAACCGTGTCCACACCGTGGCTACAACTCATGCTGCGCAGTTGCCGCCAGCATTATTAGCGACGCTTCAGGCATTTAAAACTTCGTGGAACAGCAATAGACAAGGGCAGCAGGAGCAGATTGGAACCGTAAACGATTCGCGCGACGATCGTGACCAACTGCGTGCTGAGTTAGAAATTGGGTTGCTCAAAGCCATTCATAAAATGGCTGATAAATATCCAAATAACATTAATGTTTGTAGTAGTTATTTTAACTTTAACCTCCTCTACCCAGTGTCGCGCAGCAAGAAAAACAATCCTGATGCGCCCGTGCAATAGTTGTTAACAGCTAGAATTTAGAACAGACCCCCGTAATGAAAATTAAGGGGGTTTGTTATTTAGATAAACTTTGTAATTCAAACTGATGTTTAAACTATTATCTTTATGCAGTTTGAATATCCTCCAAAATTCGAATCAAAAGATTGTTAATCTTATGTAATGCTCATAAAGTGCTTTTTGATTTGCAAAAAAAAAACAAGCTTAACGAATTATTTAGGACAATCTAATACCAGTGTTTTGACATTTCGATAATTGAGAAATTATATGAATTAAACACGCTTTGCAAATGGTTGCTCTACGGAATAATAACAAAAACAGAAAGTTAGTTTTAATAAATGAAGGTCTATTTAACATTAAGCGACTCAAAAGGTGCTGAATCAAAATCGACAAAGGAGTCTAAAATTCAAATTTTAGTTGAACAACCACTGCCTTTTTAATTTCTGTATTCAAATTGCTCAAAGAAATGCCCAAAAGGCGCACAGAATTTTTAGGCTTTTCTTGAAACAAAAGTTCTTTGGCAGTTTCTAACAAAAGGCTTTTGTCAGAAATATAATAAGCCATTGTTTTACTTCGAGTTTGTTGACTAAAATCGCTGTATTTTATTTTTAAAGTAATTGTTTTCCCTGCAATTTTGTGTTTGGTCAAACGTTTCTCTAATTGATCAGCAATTACTTTTAGCCTTTCGACCATAAAGATTTCTGAGGTTAAGTTAATATTAAAGGTATGTTCGGCAGCTACCGACTTTGCAATTCTATCAGGCTTTACTTCGCTATCATGAATTCCTCTAATAACATTGTAAAAGAAAGTGCCTGATTTGCCAAAATGCTTTATGAGAAAATCTAACGATTTGTATTTTAAATCATATCCGTTAAAGATGCCTAACAAATACATTTTTTCTCTGGTAACATTTCCCACGCCATAAAATTTACTAATAGGAAGCTTTTCTAAAAACGGACCAACCTCTACTGGACTAACTGTTTTTTGACCGTTTGGTTTATTAAAATCGGAAGCTACTTTGGCTACAAATTTGTTTATAGATATACCTGCAGAAGCCTTTAGCCCAGTTTCAATAAAAATGCGTTGTCTAATTTCCTGTGCCAGCAATGTAGCACTTGGGTTACCTTTTTTATTTTGAGTCACATCAAGATAAGCTTCGTCTAAAGATAGTGGTTCTACCAAATCTGTATATTCATAAAAAATATTTCTTATTTGATTTGAAATTTCTTTATACCGATCAAAACGAGGTTTTATAAAAATAAGTTCTGGGCAATAACGTTTTGCTAAAACACTACTAAGCGCACTTCGAACGCCAAATTTTCGAGCTTCATAGCTTGCTGCAGCAACCACACCTCTTAATTCGTTTCCTCCAACAGCAATTGGTTTTCCAACCAATTCTGGATTGTCTAATTGTTCAACAGAAGCATAAAAAGCATCCATGTCAATATGAATAATTTTCCGAAGAGTTGCACCATCTTGCATAATTACAAATATATAAATTAGTACTAGATACAATACAGAAATAGACTCTTTTAAACTATTTCCATACGAATGATTGAACTTTTTTACTTTTTTTAAATTAACACTCACACTTCAATAATTATAACAATGACAAAAAATAACTTATAAAATAAAATTATTCGTTTTTTTTTGATTAATTAATTTAATATATATATGTTTGCACTTCCGTGTTCGAGCACGTTATTGGTGTTTATAAAATATATCTTGTTCAGTACGGAAATCAAAAAAAAATATTAACCAATTTAATTAATTTACAATGAAACAAAAAAATTTATTTTGTAGAAAGAGAGCAAGTGAGATAATGCTCTTTTCATTTATGATGTTGTTTTTTGTAGGCTCAAGTTTGTTTGCACAAACAACTAATCCCTACACAACATCAACCACTTGGACTTGTCCTCCTGGGGTAACTTCAATTTCAGTTGAAGCTTGGGGAGCTGGTGGCGGTGGAAGTGGAGTACCGAGTGTCGCAGCAAAATCTGGTGGAGGTGGTGCTGGTGGTTGTTATGTAAAAAATACCAACATAGCAGTTACACCTGGTCAGACTTACACCATTACTGTGGGAACAGGTGGTGCAGGTGGCGTAGGAAAAGGAGATGGAACAAGTACCAACACTCCTTCTGCCGATGGAGGCTTTAGTTCAATTAGTAATTCCTCAGGAACAACATTGATTAAAGCAGGTGGCGGAAAAAGAGGCGTTTATATATCTGCTGGAGTAACTGGACAAGGAGGAGTAGCAGTTACTACCGACAATTCAGGCTACGAAGGCAGCTATAGTTATAAAGGTGGAAATGGAGCTGATGGTGTAAACGGTTCTGGAACCACAATTGGATCTCCTGCAGCTGGAGGTGGCGCTGCTGGAAGCAATGGAAATGGATCTGGAGCAACAGCAGGAACTGGCGGAGGTGCTGGAGCAGTAGCATTAACTGCTAGTGGAACTGGAAAAGACGGAACTGCCCCTGGTGGTGGTGGTGGTGGTGGTGCCTCTGCAGCAGCAAGCATTAAAAATGGTGGTAAAGGTGGTGATGGAAAAATTATTATTTCATATGCTACTCCTGCACTTCCTTCTATGACTACATCTGTATCGAGTTTAACAGGTTTTACTACATCAACAACTAGTGCTTCATCATCGCAATCGTTTACAATAAGCGGTTCTTTATTGATTAGTGACATAACTATTAGCACTATAGCTAACTCAAATTTTGAGATTTCTACAAATAATACTTCGTTTTTTAATAGTATTACATTGACTGCTCCTGGAAACGGTAATATTGGAGATACTACAATTTATGTTCGATTAAAAACAGGATTAAATAATGCAAATATCAGTGAGAGTATAACAGCAAGTTCAACAAATGCAACTTCAAAAACAATCACCGCAACTGGAGTAGTTTATAAAAATTATTACTACAACAGCGGTAATTTACAAGATTTAACAAGTTGGACATTAAACCAAAATGGCACTGGAGCAAATCCTACAGACTTTACTAGCGGCGCTCAAGCATTTTATATTTTAAAAGATGCTACTAGTTCCGGTAGTGGTTGGGTTGTAGGAAATGGAACTGGGGCTGTTGCTGGACAAGGGTTAATTAATGGAAATGGAACTAAAATAGTTTTAGGAGGTTCAACAACAAATGCAGTTACATTAACAATCGCCAATGGATCTCCTATTACAGGTCCATTGGATATTAGTGCTGCTGCTTCTTCTGGTTCAAACAAGCTTGTTATCAGTCATAACATTGCTTGGTCAACAAGCACAAGCACTTTCACAAGCCCAACTTGGGGCACTATAGACGCTTCTGCTACTATTGAGGTTTCAGGATCAAGTGCTAATAATGTACTTATTGGAGGAACGAACAACTTGTTTAATAAAACTGTTAAAGCACTTCGAGTAGTTAGTGGCGGTGCTCTTAAAATTAATAGCGTTACCAATAATAACATTACGGTAAATGGACTAGTCTTTGTAGAAGAAGGAGCTTCTATTTATCCTGGATCAAATAGTACAAATTATATAAATATTGCAAGTGGTGGTTCAGCACTAATTAATGGAACATTTGTTACTGAAAAACAAACTGGTTTCGTTTCAAATGATGCAACGGCTTCAGCTACATCTGCAAATTTGAACTTTGCTGGAACTGTTAGCTTGACTTTAGGAGCCAATAGCATTGTTGATTTTTCAAGAAGTACTGCAGTTTCAACTCCTCAAGTTATTACTGCAAGAACTGATTATAAAACCATTAATTTAAGTGGTGGTAACTTCAAAAAAGATTTCCCTGGAAATGTTACTGTTTCTGGAGACATTAATGTTACTGCATTAAATACTTCAAATAACATTAGTGCTACTGGAACTATTACAGCAAATTCAATAATCTTTAATGGATTATCTGCGTTACTAGCCGCACAACCACAAACTATTTCAACCACAACTACTGGATTTTTGGCAAATACGACTTCTCCAGTAGTAATTAAAGGTACAGCTACTTTAGGTTCAGCTGATATTATTTCAAATTCGTCAAAATTAATTTTATCGGGTGGAACTTTCGGAACAGGTGCTACTACAGGATTTAATGAAACTGTTGCTGCTCTTGGCTTGACGGATAATTCTACAATAGCCTTAGGTACTGGTTCACATACATTAACTTTTGCTGCAAGCAATACGCAATCTTGGGCAAACGGAAAAACATTAACTGTAACTGGTTGGACAGGAGCTCCTGGTCAAGAAGGAACAGCTGGAAGGATATTTGTTGGAACAAATGCTTCTGGATTAACAGCCCAGCAATTGAGTCAAATTTCATTTACAGGTTTTTCTGCACCAATTACAATATTGAGTAATGGAGAGTTAGTTCCTGCATGTACCAACCCAACCTCTGGAGGAACATTAGGTGGAGCACAAACTATTTGTGCAGGAGGTAATCCTGATTATTTCCCAAGTATTGCAGCTGCAAGTGGATTTGTTGGTACATTAGAATACAAATGGCAATCATCTACTAATAATATTGATTTTACTGATATTGCTGGTGCTACATCAAACACATATAATCCTGCTCCTGGGCTTTCAACAACTACTTATTACAAACGATTAGCTCGTGTTGATTGCAAAGCAGATTGGACTGGCGCTGCCGAAACTAATGTGATTACAGTAACTGTTTTACCTGTTTTGACGCCAACATTTACACAAGTGAACCCAATTTGTTATGGAACTAGTCTAGCTGCATTGCCAACTACTTCTACCAATAACGTTCCAGGAAACTGGTCGCCTGCTGTGAACAATACTGCAACTACTGTTTATACTTTCACTCCATCTGACCAATGTTCGCTATCTACAACAATGACTATTGTTGTTAATAAA
>CAIXNQ010000161.1 GCA_903920835.1 uncultured Bacteroidota bacterium
CTGTGCCTCTATTATCTGATCATCCTGAGGACAGGTCGAGAAAAATCTTTGATCTTGTCTTGTCCAAACAAAAGACAGAAGATATAAGAGTAATGAATAACACTAACACCACAATGAAATTCAACGAAATCAAAAGTTTTAAGATTGGTAAAACGAAAGAGAGTATTGTATATAACGGAAAGTGGGATAAGACTTGTGGTTTGGATGTAGTAGTAGAAGTTAATGGAGAGAGTTATGAGTATGAGTATACTAACTTGAAAGTGAGGAATAAACTTAAACAAATCGAGAAGTATTTTAATACTGGTAAGGGAAAGGAAAAAGGAGAGTTATATTATAACAATCTTATGAAAGAAGGATGGGTGTTACATAAACCGGTAGTCTTTTAAGATTGTCTTGTCCTACTGAAGAACAGATACTATAAGAACAATCAAACACCACAAAATGAACAACACAAATCGAATTAAAGAAATTAAACATATAAAAAAGATGAAAATAAATCCTTTAAAAACTTTTGGAAACCCGTTTGATGATGTTAAAATATCCTCAAACAATTTTGGTCGTTTTGCAGATGATACAAAAGCAAAACTAATTCACAATAACGTAAATAATGCTTACACACCGCTCATTGATGCGCTCAATGTAAAGATGATCCCTTTCAGGGCAGAACTATCGCAGATAGACACCGGAATAAACATTCAAGTAGGTAAAACCGCCACGGTTGATGGCTTTATGGTCGAATTTAAAGGTTATATGAGCGAGAACTATGTGTTTATAGCAGCGGCACTTGGTGGCGAAAAAACAGAAGCCTTTGGCGAACTTTATCCCAACGGCAAATCGGAATATACCGCCCTAACCAAGACCAAAGCGCCGACCATCATGGCGCGACTAAAAACAGTTGGAGATAAATATGCCACCGAGCTAGGCGTAAACATAAGTGCAAAGCTTCAAGATTTTCAGACCCAGTGGAGCCAATTGCGCCAAAACCAACTCGATGTCAAGTCGGCAGTAAAAACCAACCGAGCCGAGCGCAGCGTAGCCCGTCGCGAAGTAGAAATAGAACTCATAAAAATCATGCACTTCATAGGCAATAAATATCCAGGCGATGTAGAACAATGTATGGTCTATTTTGATTTCAACCTGCTCTACGCAAAACACAAACACAAAAAAGATCCCAACGACGCTAATCAATAAGGGGTGTTTAACCCTCGAATGGTTTCAAACCTAAGATGTTTTTAACCTTTCAACAACCTTTGGATTTCTCAACCCTCGCAGGGTTATAACCCTGCGAGGGTTAATAACTTCTTATAAAACAAAACCCAACCACCCCTAACTAAATCACAACACTAATCCGCTATTGTTTTAGAGAGATAGATGTTTGAGAATTATTTATATATTTGATGAGAAATTAATTAATAATTTAGTTTCAGTTAATCTTGAGAAAATTAGATAAAGAGAATTATCAAAAGCAAAATGTATTAAATTTATAAAGCTAAGATTTATGACTAGACAAGCAATAATAGAGAGAACCATAAATGCAATAAATCAACTCCCAGAAGATAAAGCAGCAGAGATTTCTGATTTTGCAGATTTTGTAATTAAAAAGTTTGAAGACAGCCGCATTACTGAGAACATTAAGCAACTTGCCTCAAAAAGCCAAACCTTTGAATTTTTAAATAACGAAGAGGAGTTATATACTGTTGCTGATTTAAAAGAAAATTATAATCCGTAAATTAAATCTTTAGCCAAAGGTTTGTTAGGAAAACTATCAACCGAAGAAATTTCTGAATTAAATATAAAACTTAAAGCTCTTTTTCAACTTTAATTTGAAAAAAGAATAACAACCATTTTCTTCAATAAACTTTTATGCTATTCACTCAATAAAAACAGTTATAAATTATAACATCAATCCACTATTGTTTTGAGAGGGAGTTGTTTTTGGGTTTCTTTATTTAACCCTATCCTATTAACAATTTTTATATATTTGGTCGGTAATAAACAAGTAACATTAAACAAATAATAATATCCTAAAACAGGTTTGAAACTAAAAAGTTATATCAAAACTTTTTTAAATTTTAATATAAGAAGCGATAAAACTTTAGTTATTTATCTCGAATAATTCGGAGCTTCTTTAGTAATTGTAACGTTATGTGGGTGGCTTTCTGTAATTCCGCTAGAAGTGATTCGAACAAATCGCCCATTTAACTGCAAAGTTTCAATGTCTTTTGCGCCGCAATAGCCCATTCCAGCTCGCAATCCTCCAATAAACTGTTGCATACTTTCATTAAGTTCTCCTTTGTAAGGAACTCTACCAACAATTCCTTCGGGAACTAATTTTTTAACATCGTCTTCAACATCTTGAAAATAGCGGTCTTTTGAACCTTCTTTCATCGCCTCAACAGACCCCATGCCTCTATAAGATTTGAATTTTCTTCCTTCAAAAATAATAGTTTCACCCGGACTTTCTTTAGTTCCTGCTAATAGCGAACCGAGCATGACACAGTCTGCGCCAGCTGCAATTGCCTTCGGAATATCTCCTGTATATCGAATGCCACCATCGGCAATCACAGGAACTCCTGTATCTTTTAGTGCTGCTCCAACTTCTAGCACCGCTGAAAATTGTGGAAAACCAACACCAGCAACTACACGAGTTGTACAAATTGAACCCGGACCAATACCCACTTTTACGCCATCGGCACCGTTTGCTACCAAATACAAAGCGGCTTCGGGCGTTGCAATATTCCCGACAATAACATCAATTTGAGGAAATTTTGATTTAACTTCTTTCAAAACAGCAACCACACCTTTTGAATGCCCGTGGGCTGTGTCGATAACGATGGCATCAACTCCTGCATGAACCAATGCCTCAGCGCGTTCTATAGCATCGCTTGTAACACCAATTGCTGCAGCGACGCGCAAACGACCAAAATTGTCTTTGTTTGCTATAGGTTTTTGAGTTAGTTTTGTAATATCTCTAAACGTAATTAAACCCACCAATTCATTTTTATTATTAATGACAGGCAATTTTTCAATTTTATAGCCTTGAAAAATAACTTCTGCTTCTTCTAGTGACGTTCCTTCAGAGACGGTGACCAGATTTTCACATGTCATTACTTCAGAAATTGGTCGAAGATTGTTTTTTTCGAACCGTAAATCTCTGTTGGTTACAATTCCTTTAAGAATTTTGTTTTCGTCAACAATCGGTATTCCACCTATTCCAAATTCTTGCATAGCACTTTTGGCATCAGCAACATTTGAAGTTAATGGAAGCGTAACTGGATCAATAATCATGCCTGATTCAGCTCGTTTTACTTTACGAACCTTGGCGGCTTGTTGCTCAATCGTCATGTTTTTATGTAAAACACCAATGCCACCTTCTTGTGCCATAGCAATTGCCATTGCACTCTCGGTCACGGTGTCCATCGCTGCCGAGACTACAGGTACGTTTAATCTAATATTGCGAGAAAATCTTGATTGAATTGAAACTTCTCTTGGTAGTATTTCAGAATAATTTGGAACCAAGAGCACATCATCGTAAGTTAGTCCTTCTCCGATAATTTTTGTATTGTGTGCATTCATTGCAATTTATTGTTTGTAGTTAAATTGCGGGCAAATATAGTATTTAAATAGTTATTTAATACTAAGTAAAATTAAATTTAGGTTATCTCTTGAATTACCAAAATTTTTATTATAAAAAAAAATTTTTAAAATTATGAACTCGCATAAATTCGTAAATTCAGGATTTCACTATTTTAGAATTTATTATCAATGGAGACTTTTTGTTCCGCAATAATTATTTATGCAGTGCTAGCATTAATGTTTTATTTTTTAGGAAACTTCCATTCAAATTCATCTTTGTCGTTAATGATTGCACCAATTTCAACACGTATAATTCTGCCAAACTCCGATTGAAGAATCAGCCAATTGCTTTCATTAAAATGATTTTCGACACTGTCAAAATCTTCTTGCTCCCAAGATTTAAAAGGAAGTTCGTTTTTGATTTCTTCAACTAATTCCCCAATTACTTGATTTCCTAGTAACTTGATTTCAGGATTGGAAGTAATTATATATCC
>CAIXNQ010000162.1 GCA_903920835.1 uncultured Bacteroidota bacterium
CGGCTTTGCCGCCGCCCTGGTGTTGACCGATAAATAATCCAGGAACAATACGCAAAACTTCTTGAGAATTGTTGACCCCACGCATTTTTATGTCGAGTTTGCTAACTTGTTTGTATTGATTGGCAATTCCGCCAGAATTGACCACGACTTCATGAAGCGTTGTCGTTTTTTTTTCGACAATTTCAATAGTTTTGAAGGAAATTAAATCCGCTAGTGTTAAAGTTTTAGTTTCATAACCAATTCCTGAAATTGAAATAGAATCTTCTTCTGGAAGTTGATTATTAAAGCGAAATTCACCATTTTCATGGCTTGTAGTCGAACGATTAGAAGGATGAATAGTGATTGTCAATCCCTCGATGGGAAGTTTGTTCTTGCTATTAATTAATTTTCCTTGAATTGATTTAACTTGTGCAAAAACAATATGAAGCGATAAAAATAAAATAAAAAAAATGACTTTTTTCATCAAAAAAACAGAATGAATTTTTACACTTTAAAGTTTTGCAAATCAATAAAAAGTTAATTTAACAAGAAATGCTAAGTGCGAAACTAGGGCTAAAATTACATTAATTAATAGAAGACTTTTGCCATTTAATTCAATCTTAAGAGGAAAGAATCAATTTAGATTTTTTTCATTTGCTCTTTCATCATCGTGATTTGGTCTTTCAGCATATTTTGTTTGTCCAACTTTTTAACTTCGGCAATCAAATTAGTAGCTTCAAGTTTTCTGCGTCTTGTTAAAGCAACACCAGCAAGGTTTAATTTAGCTACAGCCAAATCCATATCCATACTCAAACCAAGTTCGATTGCTTTTTTGAAGTATTTTTCAGCTTGAATTAAATTGGTTTGCGAAAGCATAATTCCATGCAAATAATTGTAGTAACCTTGTTGTTTTCTAACCAAAGCCGTTTGCGGATTTTTTATTTTTGCCAACCAGTTTTGAGCACCATTAAAGTCTTGTTTTCTCAATTTCAAGAAAGCTAAAAGAATGTATTCATTTTTATAATAGAGAAAAATAGGAATTGCAGTTAGCAAAAACAAGAAAATTCCATTTCCGATATTGCCTTCAGAAAATTGCCAAACGCTAGAGAATATAATCAATCCAGCAATAATAAGTTTAATATTTTTATGAAACATAAGAAGTGTTTTTTTAGATGTGCAAAGATAGTAAAACCAAATGAAAATATTTTTATTAAACTACTTGCTAGAAAAAAAAAGGTTTGTATATTTGCACTCGGTTTAAAAGACCCATAATTAGTTAGAAATAAATAAGATTTTAAAAATACAAAGCAATGAGCAAAAGAACGTTTCAACCATCGAAAAGAAAAAGAAGAAATAAGCACGGATTTATGGACAGAATGGCTTCTGCAAATGGAAGAAAAGTGCTTGCTAGAAGAAGAGCTAAAGGAAGACACAAATTGACAGTATCTAGCGAGCCTAGACACAAAAAATAATGATTAGTAAATAATCAATATAAAGCCGTTACTTTAATTAGTAGCGGCTTTTTTTATACCTCTCAAACAATATTGTTTATGTGGTTATAAATATTTATAAGTTTCAAGCGCAAATCAATTTTTTTTTTAAAATTAACTACCACAATAATAACTATAATGCCAAAAGACAATTCCATAAAATCAGTTTTAATCATAGGTTCAGGGCCTATTGTAATCGGGCAAGCGTGCGAATTCGATTATGCAGGTTCCCAATCGGCGCGCTCTATTCGTGAAGAAGGAATAGAGGTAATACTCATAAACTCTAATCCGGCAACAATCATGACCGATCCAAGTATGGCGGATCATGTGTATTTGTTGCCTTTGACAACCAAATCTATCATTCAAATTCTGAAAGAACATCCGCAAATTGATGCCGTTTTGCCAACCATGGGAGGACAAACCGCTTTAAATCTTTGTTTGGAAGCAGATGAAAAAGGAATTTGGAAAGATTTCGATGTTCGACTTATTGGTGTTGACATTAATGCAATAAATATTACCGAAGATAGAGAGCAATTCAAGCAATTGTTAGAACGAATAAACGTGCCCACAGCTCCAGCAAAAACGGCAACATCTTTCTTAAAAGGAAAAGAAATTGCGCAAGAATTTGGCTTTCCGTTAGTAATTCGACCGTCGTTTACGCTCGGAGGAACTGGTGCGGCTTTTGTACATAGCAAAGAAGAATTTGACGAAAAACTAACCTACGGATTAGAAATGTCACCCATTCACGAAGTCTTAATTGATAAGGCTTTGTTGGGTTGGAAAGAATATGAATTAGAGCTTTTGAGAGACAAAAACGACAATGTGGTTATCATCTGTTCTATCGAAAATATGGATCCTATGGGAATTCATACAGGAGATTCGATTACGGTTGCACCAGCAATGACACTTTCAGACACAACGTTTCAAAAAATGCGCGATTATGCTATTTTGATGATGCGTTCCATCGGGAATTTTGCAGGTGGTTGTAACGTGCAATTTGCAGTTTCACCAGACGAAAAAGAAGATATTGTTGCCATCGAAATTAATCCAAGGGTTTCTCGTTCCTCTGCTTTGGCCTCAAAAGCTACAGGTTATCCGATAGCAAAAATCGCTTCAAAGTTGGCTTTAGGTTATCATCTGGATGAACTTCAAAATCAAATTACCAAATCGACTTCGGCGCTTTTTGAACCCACTTTAGATTACGTTATTGTGAAAATTCCTCGTTGGAACTTTGATAAATTTGAAGGAGCAGACCGAACTTTGGGTCTTCAAATGAAGTCAGTTGGTGAAGTAATGGGTATTGGCCGTTCCTTCCAAGAAGCTTTACACAAAGCTACTCAATCACTTGAAATAAAGAGAAATGGTTTGGGCGCAGATGGCAAAGGATACAAGAACTACGAACAGATTATTGAAAAACTCACCAATGCAAGTTGGGACCGTGTTTTTGTAATTTATGATGCCATTGCATTAGGAATTCCTTTGAGCAGAATTCATGAAATTACCAAAATTGACATGTGGTTTTTGAAACAATATGAAGAATTATACAGTTTAGAAAAAGAAATTTCTACTTTCAAAATAGATACGTTACCAAAAGACTTATTGCTAGAAGCAAAGCAAAAAGGGTTTGCAGACCGACAGATTGCGCACATGATGGGTTGTTTGGAAAGTCAGGTTTACAAATTGCGTGAACAACAAAATATCAATCGGGTTTATAAATTAGTAGATACTTGCGCAGCCGAATTCAAAGCATTGACGCCTTATTATTACTCCACTTTTGAAGCTGAAATCGAAAAACCAAATGGCGAACGTTATGTTCACAACGAAAGCATAGTTTCAGACAAAAAGAAAGTTGTGGTTTTGGGTTCTGGACCCAACAGAATAGGGCAGGGCATCGAGTTTGATTATTCTTGCGTGCATGGTGTTTTGGCTGCCAAAGAATGCGGCTACGAAACCATCATGATCAATTGTAATCCAGAAACGGTTTCGACCGATTTTGATACCGCCGACAAATTGTATTTTGAGCCTGTTTTTTGGGAACACATTTACGATATCATTCAACACGAAAAACCAGAAGGGGTAATCGTGCAATTGGGTGGGCAAACGGCTTTAAAATTGGCTGAAAAATTATCCAAATACG
>CAIXNQ010000163.1 GCA_903920835.1 uncultured Bacteroidota bacterium
CAGATGAATGGGATAACAGAGGAGTAAAAAAAGGACAAGAGTATGCTATACTTACTGATGAAATTACAAAAGCATGGGCAGGAAAAACAGTAAAAGAGTATAAACAATTCAAAAAATTGAAGACAGAAAATCTGCGTGATAATATGTCAAATCTGGAACTGGTTTTAAATATGCTTGCCGAAGCTACCACAACTGAAATAAGCAAAGAAAAAAAACCTAAAACATTTCAAGAAAATAAAATTATTGCTCAGCAAGGAGGTACAGTTGCCGGTAATGCACGAAAAGAAATTGAATTAAAATCTGGTAAAAAAATTGTAACACCCATAAATGCTAAGAAAATAATTTATAAAATTGAGAATAAAAAAAAGAGATAGGCAAAAGCTTGCCGGCACTGCATTCTACAAACCCGTCAATAATGCAAGAGAGATTAACGCAGAAGAGTATAAAAACATTAAAAACAATCTTAATAAAGAAAAACATTAGCCATGAAATCACCAAAAAAACTAGGCATCTGGATGGATCATTCCAATGCATTGCTCTTCAATTTCGACAGCGTTGCAAATAATAAAAAGGTCATTGCGTCCGACTTTTCGTTGAAAGACAAACACGAAACACTGCAACGGTCGGAGTCTGAAATGCATAACAAACAAAACCATAAAACAACTTCTTATTATAACAAAATAGCCAATGAAATCAAGAAGTTTGATGAGGTATTACTCTTTGGTCCAACAGATGCCAAACTAGAACTGTTTCATATTCTAAAGGACGACCACAAATTCAGCAAAATAAAAATCGAATGCAAAACCACAGATAAAATGTCAGAAAAAGAACAAAGCAAGTTCGTTCAAAACTATTTTAGACGGTTTGAATTCGCAATGTAAAAGAGGGAGTAGGTTTTAGGTAGTGGGTGGTAGGTAGTGGGTTGTTTACTACGTACTACTAACTATTCCCTAAAACCTACTACCTAAAACCTAATACCCCTCCCTACCACCTAACACCTCACCCATGCTCAACATCATCATCATCTCTGCCAGTATCCGAACTGGACGAAAAAGCCATAATGTAGCCTTATATTTGGAGCATTTCATCAAACTCAATTATACAGTTCATGTAGAATTGCTCGATTTAAAACATTATGCTTTTCCGTTATTTGAAGACCGCCTCGATTGTCAAGCAAAGCCATCGCTCAATGCGTTAGAGTTTAAGAACAAAATCATTAATGCCGACGGCGTCATTATTGTTTCACCAGAGTATAACGCTGGGATTCCAGCCAGTCTCAAAAATGTTATTGACTTGCTTTATGACGAATGGCAAGACAAAACCATTGCCTTTTCTACCGTCTCATCAGGAGAATTAGGCGGCAACCAAGCCCTGACGCATCTTGAATTTGTTTTTAATAAAATTGGTGCTGATGTAGATGCGACCAACTTTCCGGTATCGGTTGTTCAAGACGTGTTTGATAGTTTCGGTGTGCCAACACACAAAAAAAGAACTGACAAACTTGCCAAAGTTTTTATAGATGAATTTATAAAATGTATAAAAATTAACGAAAATGACAAAGTTTAACTTATCAATAATCTTCTTTGTATTGGCCGTGGCTTTTGGTTGTAAAAAAAACACCAAAGAGCTAAAACTATCAGCTGATTCAGGCAAAAACTACTCCGATTTAGTGCTTAATCAAGCTAAAATCGATTCGTTTTTTGTAAAAAACAACGAGAGTATTGCGGTCATTAATAAAGTAAATCTTTTTTATAGCAACCGACAATATCAATATGCATGGTTTACGAGCAACGGAATGACGCAAGCAGTACCAGTGTTTTATAACCAAATGATGGGCTTTACGAATGATTTCAAGCAACACCGTTTTGAAATCAAACAGCTCGATACCTTGATTTCGCTAATAAATAAAGACGATAAAATAATTACGTTCAAACAAAAGAACCAAATTCAAAACTTTGAACTGCTCCTGACAACTACTTTCTTTAAATATTCTAAAAATCAACAACCCCTAGCGAGCAACTTAGATTGGTTTATTCCGAAGAATAAAAAGAACTATCAGGTCTTGCTCGATTCGTTATTGATTAACGGAAATAAAGAGGTAAACACTGAACCTACCAATAATTACTATAAAAAACTAAAAGAAAAGTTGCGTCAATACCGTCAAATTCAGCAAAACGGAGGTTATGGCACAATCACGATGCCGACAACTTATCAGCCTTATGAAAAAGCAAACGATTCGATATTAATTGCTGTTAAAAATCATCTTTTTCTTACAAATGATTTAAAAACCAACGACAAAACTATAGTTTATACAAATAGTTTTATTACCGCCATAATCAGTTTTCAAAAAAGATTGGGATTGAATGCAAGTGGCATCTTAACCTCCGAAACCATAAAAGAACTCAACATTCCGATTGATTTTAGAATCAAGCAAATGATGGTTAATATGGAGCGTTTGCGATGGTTGCCCGAAGTTATGGGTAAAGATTTTGTTTTGGTCAACATTCCAGAGTTTAAGCTTCATGTTTTTAAAAACAACAAACCCGTTTGGCAATCAAAAATTGTGGTGGGCAAAGAAGCCAAGAAAACGAGCATTTTTAAAGGTAATATTGCAACCATAGTGCTCAATCCCTATTGGAATATTCCAGCTAGCATTATCAATGAAGAGTTGTTGCCCAAGCTAAAAAAAGACCCGAGTTATCTCGATAAAAACCACATGGAGGTAGTGTCGAACAAACATTTAATGGACGCCCGCAAGATAAATTGGAATAAATATGTCAACACTTTTCCGTATGAAATCCGTCAAAAGCCAGGCGATGATAATGCGGTTGGAAAAATCAAGTTTCTGTTTCCGAATAATTTTAGTATTTACATTCATGACACGCCCCACAAAAATCTCTTCAACAAAAAAAGCCGTTTGTATAGCGATGGTTGCATTCGTGTAGAAAATCCAGTATCGCTTGCGGAGTATATTTTGCCCAGTACAACAACGTTTACAACCAGTAAAATAAAGCAAATTCTTGATAGCAATGTTGAGACGAACATAGATATTAAACCATCATTTCCGGTATATATAACGTATTTTACTGCTTGGGTTGACACAGACGGAAACCTGAACTTTAGAAACGACATTTATAATCTTGACAACGAACTCGAGAAAGAGATATTTTCAAATTAGTGAATAGTCGAAAGTTAAAAGTCATAAAGATTCGATTTAGAACTTAATACTATTTTGAAATTATAATTATTATCTTCCTTTCCAGACTTTCGACTTTACAACTTTCGACTTTAAGACCAAATCATGATACTCAAACTACACTACCTCATAACTACCGCAGTGCTAACTTTAAATAAGTTGGTACTTGCCTTGTTTAATTTATAATTAGAAAGACATAAAGTTTAGATTTATGAAACAAATATACGATTAGCAATTATTTACTTGTATTGACTTTCGATTAACAACTAAAGACTAATAAAATGCTCAGTTCCCTCGGCAACTTCTCAATTTTCATCTTTCGATATTTCAAGGAGCTGTTCTTGCCGCCTTTTCAGCTCAATGAATTTTTGCGTCAGTGCTATGTTGTTGGCAACAAATCTGTGCCGCTGGTTGCAGTTACAGGTTTTATCATGGGGCTTGTTTTAACGATTCAGTCAAGACCAACGATGACCAAATTTGGAGCCGAATCATGGTTGCCCAGTATGGTTTCATTGTCGTTAATTCGAGAAATTGCACCCGTAATTACGGCATTAATCTGCGCTGGAAAAATAGCATCTGGCATTGCTGCTGAACTTGGTGCCATGAAAGTTACAGAACAAATAGACGCCATGGAAGTTGCCGCCATCAATCCGTTTAAATATTTGGTTGTTACCAGAACACTTGCCGCTACTTTGGTTGTTCCGTTATTGGTTTTTATTGCCGATTTTGTTGGAATCATTGGTGGATATATTGGCTATAACATTCACAACACCATGACGCTTCAACGCTATTTTATTAATGTTTTTGAACATCTCGAATTTTTAGACCTCATTCCAGCCACCATCAAAACTTTTTTCTTTGGCTTCTCCATAGGCATCATTGGGTGCTACAAAGGCTTTAACACACATAACGGAACGGCATCTGTTGGACTCGCTGCAAACGCTGCTGTGGTTAGTGCATCGCTCGCAATCTTTATTATTGATATGGTTGCGGTTCAAATAACGGATTACCTATTTTAGTTTTTAGTTGGTGTAAGAAGCAAGAAGCAAGAGAAAAGAAGCAAGAAGCAAGATGGCAGAATCATAATTTAGAACTCAAAACTTATAACTAAAAACTCAAAACTAAATGGACTCTCTCATCGAAATATCAAATCTCTACAAATCTTTTGGGACAAACAAAGTGCTCAATGGCATTAATCTTAAGGTTAATAAAGGCGATGCGTTGGTAATTTTGGGTCGGTCAGGTTCTGGAAAATCGGTTGCGATTAAGTGTATTGTTGGGTTAATCAAGCCCGAAAAAGGAAGTATTAAAGTTTTTGACACCGACATTACAACGCTCCATATTGAAGAGCTGAACAAAGTCAGAATAAGGATTGGTTTTTTGTTTCAAAATGGGGCTTTATATGACTCGATGTCGGTCAGGAATAATCTTGCTTTTACGTTAGTGCACCACACACCCAACCTTACTGAAGCAGAAATCAACAATCAAATTTTAGATGCATTGACCAACGTGGGTCTCGCTGAAGCTATAGACAAAATGCCTTCTGAACTCTCTGGTGGAATGAAAAAACGCATCGGACTGGCGAGAACTTTGATAGTCAAACCCGAAATAATTCTTTATGACGAGCCCACCACCGGACTTGACACCATCACTTCGAGAGAGATTAGCGAATTGATGCTCGATATTCAAAAAAAATACAATACCACTTCAATAATAATTACCCACGATCTTGCCTGCGCAAAGCAAACTGCCAACACCATCATGATTATTAAAGACGGTACAATTCACTGTCAAGGAACTTATGACGAACTGCAAAACTCCACTGACGACTGGGTAAGGTCGTTTTTTGGCTAACTTTAAATAGTTATAAATTTTGAGTTTTAAGTTATGAGTTAGATTAAGAAGAAAGAAATAAGAAGATAATTAATTAGGAACCAAAACAACTAAAAATTCAAAACTAAAAACTAAAAACTAAAATAGTTAGCTATGAAAAACTCCGCTAAAGTAGGTCTATTTGTATTGATTGCATCGCTACTCTTTTTTGCAACCATATATTTTATTGGCAGTGCTCGAAATCTGTTTGGGAATACGATTCATCTAAAAAGCAATTTCAAAAATGTAACGGGGCTAAAAATTGGCAATAATGTTCGTTTTTCGGGCATTAATATCGGCAGCATCAAGTCGATTGAATTTGTTTCAGACACTATTGTTTTGGTGAATTTTATTATTAAAAAAGAAGTTCAAAAATATATCAAAACAGATGCATTCGCCACCATTTCGACCGACGGGTTAATGGGCGACAAGATTCTTGAGATTGCTCCTGGAACAGCAACTGCAAAACACGTAGAAGAAAATAACTACATTAGAGCTGCAAAAGCTTTAGAAATTGGCGACTTGATGAAGTCTTTAAAAGTAAGTATCGACAATGCCGCTTTAATCACCAATGATTTGGCACAATTCACCAAAAAAATCAACAACAAAAACGGAACACTCTCTAAATTGCTCAACGATGAATCTATGGCAACAGCGATAACCAATACTTTAAGCAACGTTGAAACCACCACCCAGCAGATTGCTGTTTTTTCTAAAAAGCTAAACAATAACGACAACGTGCTGTCAAAACTAGTCAATAACAAACGCCTTGCGCAAACTGTTGATACGACCATAAACAATCTTCACACTACCACTCAAAACCTAAACGAAACCATCAAGGCAGCCCAGAGCAACTTCTTACTTAGAGGCTATTTTAATAAAAAGAAAAAAGAAGCAAAAGGGAAGAAGTGAATTGTTAATTATGAATTATGAGTTATGAATTATGAATTATGAATTAAGAGTTGGTAAATTATTACCTAAAACCAACTCCCTATAACCTAATCCCTAAACTCATAACTCATAACTTAAAACTCCTAACTCAAAAGTTATCCCCCAAAAGTCACACTAACAATATCACTTTCATAACCCACTTCGTGGTCTTTTTTCACCCCGATACACATATATTCTCTGCTCTCGGGTTTGTTAGCCACCGCCAGCGGACGCGAATCATCAACAGGACTGTACAAAAAATAGCCCAGCTTCACCCACTCGCCGCTGCCTTTGATGCGCGCGAACAAGTTGACACCCTCAGCCCCTTTTTTGGTGAAACTCAATTTCACGTGACCCGGATAGTTTTTAGCAGCAAGTTTCGGTTTGTATTGCGAAGCATCAAAACCAGCACCCTCCATCACTAAGCCCATCTCTTTGCCAATTGCATCCGTATAATCAGGTTTGCGTTTCAAATCCTTAGCAAAATTTCTAGTATTTGCCACCTTAGACTTCACGGTTAGATTTTTGCTCTGCACCGCATTGTCATAAATTCCTTTAGTGCTGTTAGCAAGATTTACCGCATTAATTATAGCGTCACAATCTGCCACTACTGCCGTAATTTCGGCAGGGGTCAAACCAAGGTCAGCTCCATAAAGCTGCACTTTTTCTTTCAACTTAGTAGCCCAAGCTACTTTTCCTTCATCTGTAGAAGGAACAAAATCCTTTTTCATACAAAACAAATTTTAATTGATTATTAAATAATTTTACAAAAACACACAATTTCAAACCTTTTTCAATCCGCTAGCCGCTTTTAATTATAATCCTAAAAAACTTTATTTTTTTATAAAACCCTCATTAACAATTCTATTGCCCAGTTTCTAAAAAATCCTAGTCGCGATAAGGGAACTCGTGGCGCAAATAAGGGAACTCGTGGCGGCGCTACGGGCGTTCGTGGCGACAATAAGGGAACTCGTGGCGGCGCTACGGGCATTCGTGGTGACGCTACGGGCATTCGTGGCGGCAATAAGGGAACTCGTGGCGGCGCTACGGGCATTCGTGGTGACAGTAAGGGAACTCGTGACGGCACTACGGGAATCACTTTTTTTGCTAATAGTGTTCTTTTTAATGAAAATAGTTTTAGAATTTGGTCAAAAAGTTGTCG
>CAIXNQ010000164.1 GCA_903920835.1 uncultured Bacteroidota bacterium
ATACGCACCCCAAACGCCATTGATTTTTACAGCTACTTTAATGCTGTATGTAGTTCCATAGCTAGCAGCATTTGGAATTTTGAATAAATCAAAGTTGTTTTTTACAGTTTCGTAAGTTCCTAGTAAAGTTCCGTTTTTAGACACATGATAACGGTATAATTGCGCCGATGGATACAAATCAACAGGGATTTGCGAATTGATTGCAGCAAGTGTAGCACCACAATATGTAGCTCTCACTTGAGTAGAAGTAACAATAATTACTGAAACTGTAGCCGATGTCACAGCACCACAAGAGTTGTTGTTTACAATAGCTCTAAAATATTTATTAGCAGTCAATGCACCAATAAAAGCCCCATCAAGAGTAGGAGAATTTGGTGCTCCAACAATATTACTAAACGAAGAATTATTAGTAGAAGATTGCCATTGAACAGAACCTGAACTGTTAGTCAAAGTAATGTCATCTGGTTGTGCTCCCCAAGTAATGGTTTGGTTGTCAGAGACAATACCAACATCTGATTTATTAACAACAATAGTCATTGTTGTAGATAGCGAACATTGGTCAGATGGAGTGAAAGTATAAACAGTAGTTGCAGTATTGTTCACAGCAGGCGACCAGCTTCCAGGAATATTATTTAAAGAAGTAGTTGGCAATGCCGCTAAACTAGTTCCATGACAAATTGGGTTCACTTGAGTAAATGATGGTGTTAAAACCGGTAAAACAGTTACTGTAATTACATTAGATTCAGCAGCACCAATCCAATCCGCTTTGCAATCAACACGAGCTAAACGTTTGTAGTAAGTAGTTGTTGAAAGCCCAGGAGCAGGATTATATGTGTTTGATGTAGCACCAGCAATATCAGTAAAATCAATATTATTAGTAGATGATTGCCATTTGTATTCTAAAGTTCCAATAAATCCACTTGCAGCTGCAATACTTGGGAAATAATCAGGATTACCTCCTGCACAAATAGTTTGTGCTCCACCAAGTGTTCCTCCAGAGGTGGGGTTGGTGCAAACTTGACCAATCGCAAAATCACCGAAACCAGTAATTGATGTTGCAGAGAAACTAGTTGAAGTTGGAGTTCCAGAACTTGTTAAATTCGCCCAACTTGAACCATTATACAAACGAGAAGCAAAGAATTGAGGCAAAGAATTACTATCATTATCTTGAGTAGCATAAGTAAAAGTTGCATTATAGCTAGAGAAACCAACCAAATTTGAATTTGTTAAAGTCCAAGTTCTGTTGATGCTGTTTGAAGCTATAATTCCAGAAGTTGCAATTTGTGCATGATCTCCAGAAGCAGTTTTTGCTGTTAAAGTTCCTGTTGCAGAAGTATTGTTTGCAAAAGTTAAAGCAAGTGGTGTATAATAGTTAGCATCTCCAATGGTATATGTAAACGAAGGGCTTGTTCCAGAACTTGTGGTTTTTCTTAAGTTCCCAATAACCCAACCAGTGTTTGTTCCTGCTCCAGAAATGCTTGCAGAAGATCCAAGGATTAATGTGTTACTTCCTGTATCGATTTTTCCACTTGTGAAAACTAAAGTTCCGTTTACGGTTGTATCTGCCGACAAAGTAACTAATGTTCCTGTTTGATTAATTGTAAATGCTCCAGAAATTGTTGCTCCAGCTATTGTTTTCGGGCTTGTTCCACTTAAAGTTAGGTTCTTATAGTCCGTTCTAGCTGTAACTGTTTGTGCACCCGCAGCGTCTCTGGCATATTCAACAGTACTAATAGTACCTAAAGTTAAATTTTCTGAACCAATGAATTGAAAGTCGCCATAAGTAGAACCAGCTGTTCCAACGTTGCTAGAAACAAATCCAGTCAATTTAGGAACTTTTACTATTCCGTTTATTGTTAAAGCTCCTCCACTTGGGATTGTAATATACGATGAGGCATTTGTTGGTGCTACTAACGTTGATGTTGAATCAACACTTATGTTTTTGATTACAGGAGTAGCTGTAAAAGTTACGTTAGCACCGTTTTTAATAGTTACTGTCCCAAAACTTTTGGTGGTTGTAGAAGAAATTGTAACTCCGTCATAAATAACTTCTAGGTTGGGATCAAAAATATTTCCGAATGAGATGGCAGTCGTTCCTTTATAGATAACGGTATGTTTGCCTGAGACGGGTATCGTTACATCAAAATTACCTGTCCCAGCGGGCAATATAGAAGCACCAGAGTTTAAAGTTAAAGTGATTGCAGCTTGGTCTGTATTTCCCAAACGTACTTTAGTTCCGTTTGCAGGATCAGTTCCAACAGTCCAAGTTCCGTCTAATGTTATAGAAGTAGTATTTCTAATTTCAAATATTTGAGCAACATCAGTAAAATTTGATGGTGCAGATCCTGTTCCGTTTGTATTTGTTCCCCAGTTTGCAACATCTGTCAATAATCCTGTTCCTTTATAGTAATAAGTGGTTGCCAACGCTTGAACAGGAGAACTGGTTGTACTTTCGTTAGAATAGTTAAAAGCTTTGTCAACTGTATATACTTTATAATAATAGTCCACACCTGGAGTTAAACCAGGATCAGTAAATGAAGTGTTTGATCCAATGTATCTGACAAATCCATTACCTATTGGATTATTGAATTTATAAATACCATTTTGGTTTGGGTCATCTGAAGCAGACGGAGCGGTAGTTGCATAACGAACTACAACATAACCACCACCGTCAACACCACCACTTGCAGCATCCCAGCTCACGCTAGCAGTACTGCTTGAAGCTGCTGTTGCTGTTACTGTTCCTGGTGAATTTGGTGCAGTAGTATCTGCTGAATTTGCTTGATAAACTACAAAATCATCAATATCGGCTGAATAACCCGCAGTAGCTGCATCAATTGTAATTCCTGCAACTCCAAAATTTCCAGCAGCAGGAGTTGCAGGAGTAGTAATTGAAACCGCTACTTTGGTCCACGAAGAAACATTTGTTGTTAATCCTGCGGCACCCGATTTTACCGTTCCAATTGGAGGGGCTTGTGTAGCTGTATTATTGTTAACATAAATATCAACCGTGCTTGCATCTAGTGCTGTAGTAGAAGCTGTTTTATACCAAAATTGTACTTGATAAGTAGTGCTTGGAGCAAATGCCCCAGAGATTTGAGGTGTATAGAAACTTTTTGCTGTTCCATTTGTAGAACCCAATGTGACAAATTTTGGTCCACTTCGTCCACCAGTAGTGGCTAGTGTTTTGACAACATTTGCTGTTGTACTTGCCGTCCATAATGATGTAGAGAGTGCTGCATTTGATGCTGAACCCCCAGCCAAATTGGCCGAGTGGTTTTCAAAACCACCATCGTGAACTGAGTATGCTCCAATGCTAGTTTGTGAGTATCCTAAAGTGCCTAAGCATAAAAAGAATACTACAAATAAATAAAATTTAGTTTTCATTAAAATACAATTTATAGTTTATAATGAACAAACATAAATTTATATTTCTATTAAAATGAATAAAAACTTTGTATATATGAATTTGTGCAGTAATTAGTCTTTTTTTTGCATTAAATGAAAAAAATAACTATGAATCGTTATGAAGTATTAATTTGTTAAGGTCATCTCTTCTACTTTTGCTAATAGGGATTTTATAACTCTCAATTTCTATAAGGCTTCCGTCAATAGCTTCAATCTTGTCGATATTAATTATAAATGAGCGGTGAACTCTAAAAAAATTGCTTTTTGGGAATATTTCCTCAAGTCGATTTAGGGAAACTCTAGAAACACTAATTTTTTTAGTGGTATGAAATCTTGCATACTCGCCATGACTTTCTATGAAAATAACTTCGTTAAAGTTAATTTTCTCTAGTTTGTTTTGATTTGTTTTAAAGAAACTAAAATCAGTAAATTGTGTTTCTGGAAATTCATTTTCAATTGGAATAATCTCTGAAGGTACCGCTATTTTGAGGTCAAATACTCGGTTTACCGCGGTTACAAAACGTTCAAAAGGAATTGGTTTTACCAAATAATCTATAACTTTTAAATCAAATGCCTGGAGTGCATATTCTGAGTATGCAGTTGTAAAAATAGTGTTTGGCGGATTTTTTAATGATTTCAAAAATTGTATTCCGTTTAGAACTGGCATGTTGATGTCTAAAAACAATAAGTCAACATGTTTCTGTTGTACTTTTGCAAGTGCTTCCATTGGTTCGTGAGAAACGCCAACAAGTTCGAGTTGCGGTATCTTTGAAATATACTCTTCAATTAGTTGACAAGCAGGTTCTTGATCGTCAATTATAAAACATTTTACGGTATTCATTTATAATATATTTTTTGGTTAAATCTATAGTCTAATTTTTAGATACACTTCATAAGTATTATTTAAATCGGTTACTTCAAAAGTATATTGGTCTTTATAGTCAAGTTCTAAACGATTAATTGTATTTTGATTTCCTATTCCTTTTTCTAATTTATTCATAACAGACATTTTATTGTTTCTAGTTTTAAAGTATAAAAATTCTTCGTCAGTAGCCAATTCAATAATTACATAAGCCTTATTAAAAACACCAATTTGACTGTGTTTAAAAGCATTTTCCACAAAATTTAACAGCAACATCGGGGCAATGCGTTGGTTTTCGTCATAGAGTTTGTGTTTAAAATCTATATTGATTTGGGCGTTGTAATTAAGTTTATACAGTTTAATAAAATCCTGAATCATTGCCACTTCCTTGTTTATTAAAACGCGATGTGTAGAGCAATCATAAATTAAATAGCGCATAAAATTAGACAAGTCATAAATCATTGTTGCTGCTTCTGGGCTAGTGTTATGACATTTTGAATAGATAGAATTTAGTGTATTGAACAGAAAATGAGGCGTAAACTGACTCTTTAACAGATCTACTTCAAATTTATTTTTCTCTTTTATGAGCCTAAAGATTGCAGATTTGTTTTGGAGATAATTTATAAATTCTAAATAGTATAATGATGCTGCCAATGTAAACAACAAAAAAATTAAATGATAGTAGAAAAGAACGTTGGTGTCTATTGCTGTATTGGATTTAAAAAGTCTGTCTAAGTAGGGCAATATTATCATAACTGCTGAAATCATTACTGAATTTTTGAGCAATACATTCAGAAAATTTTTCTTGATGAAAAGTTCTTTTTCTATAAACTTAACGTTGATTAAAAAAATCAAATAACAAAAAAACAACAATTGACCCACAAGAAACGCCTTTACAGAAACACTTTGAAGATTAAATTTGCTGTTGATTAATTCATAGTAAACTATCGAAATAAATGAAAAATAAAAAAACTGAAAAACAGTTTTCTTAAAGACAAACAAGGAGTATTTCGATTTAAACATTTAAAAAAAACTTTATAATATTATTTTAAAAAACAAAAATTAAATTTTCGGTTTAAAACCAACAAATTTGCATTGAAAATATAGTAATTTGCAGTGAGTTAAAATAGTTTATAACAAACTTCAACTCAATGATGAGGCTAAACTACACTTTTTTTTTGAATTGTATTTTATTTATATCATCTTGCGCTTAATTTAATATAAAATCAGTTAAATAATGAAGAGAATATGCAATAAAATTTACTTATTAATTTTCTGTTTTCTTTTGTTTTCGTGCGGAAAAGACGGTGATGTTGTTGGACAGACAAACGACTTCAAAAACGGTGCAAATAAATTTGTTTTTACTTATGCTGGTCTGCCTCAAAAGCCCATCAATGTGTTTTATAACATTCCGCAGGGCGATAGAACCAATATGCCGATTTTATTTGTCTTTCATGGCAAAGAAAGAAACGCCATAGATTATCGCGACATTTGGACGAGTGCTTCTAATCAATATGGTTTTATGGTTTTTGCGCCAGAATTTAACAACACAGATTTTCCAGGTAGCAATGCATATAGTCTAGGAAATATATATCAAGACGGAAATTATCCTTCTTTTCAAACCTTGAATAACGAAAGTGTTTGGACATTTTCAATTATTGAACCGCTGTTTGATTACATCAAAACCAATGTAAAAAGTACCAAATCAACTTATGATATGTTTGGACATTCGGGCGGAGGGCAATTTGTGCATCGGTTTGTATTGTTTGAGCCAAATGCTCGTTATAACAGAGCAATAGCTGCCAATAGTGGCTGGTACACCGTTCCAGACGGTGTGGCTGGTTTTCCGTTTGGCATTTTAAATTGTCCTGTTTTTGATAGAAAACCAAATAGTTATTTCGGTCGAAAACTCTATATCACTGTTGGCGAGCTCGACACTAATAGCGACGATCCGTCACTGGTGCATAACACAGATGTCGATTTGCAGGGAATGAATCGGTTTGATCGTGCTAACTATTTCTTCTCAAAAAGTCGGGATTATGCAACCACTGTTCAAGCTAACTTTGCGTGGCAGTTTCATACGGTTGCTAACTCTGGTCATAATGCCACTTTAATGTCGAACGACGCAATTAAAATATTATTTCAATAGTAAGAAATTATGGAGCAGTCTCGTATAAAAAGGTATCTTAAATTAGTTTCTTTTCCATTAGCATTTGTTGCATTCTCAACCTTTTTGAATCCAGAAGAATCAAACCCAAAAATCGGAATCATGATTGGCATTGCGGTTTGGATGCTCGGTTGGTGGATTACAGAAATAGTCCCGATTGCCATAACATCATTGTTACCTATTTTAGTTTTTCCAATCACCGGAATCATTAGTGGCGAAGAGATTTCTAAGGTCTATTTTAATGAAGTTATTTTTCTTTATATTGGTGGTTTTTTGTTGGCTTTAGCTATTGAGAAATGGGAAGTTCATAAACGAATTGCCTCTCGAACTTTAATCGTTTTTGGGCAAGGAACTTTTCAGATATTGGCAGGGTTTATGTTGGTCACTTCGCTGTTATCAATGTGGATGTCTAATACTTCTATTGCATTATTAATGCTCCCAATAGGCATTTCGGTTTTAGAAAAATTAAAAGAAATCTATAGCGAAAAAGAACTTGGTAAGTTCAAAACAGCACTCCTCCTGGGCATTGCCTATGCCAGCTCGATTGGAGGAATGGCAACCTTGATTGGAACTCCTACAAATTTAGTTTTTAAAAAAATATATGAAACCTCTTTTAAATCTGGCGTCAAAATAAACTTTGCCAATTGGTTAATTTTTGCTTTTCCGATTTATTTGATATTAATTTTTGCAGCAATCATTGTGTTATATCTATTTTTTAAACCCAGAAAGAAACTCGAAATTATTGACAGTACTTTTTTTAAAATTGAAAACATGAAACTTGGCAAAACCAGCTACGAACAAAAAGTAGTTTTGATAGTCTTTTTTATGTTTGCCTTACTAATGATTTTTCGTGCCAACATCGACATTGGGTCGTTCCAGATTCCGGGTTGGAGCTCGCTCTTTCATCATTCCGATTATATTATTGACGCTGTTGTTGCGGCATTTATTTCGATAATTCTATTCATAATTCCTTCAAAAATTAATCCCAAAAAAACAATTATGGATTGGGAAACCGCTTCAAAAATTCCGTGGGGAATCATTCTGCTTTTTGGTGGAGGCTTTGCGCTCGAAAAAGGATTTGAAGTTTCTGGACTAACGCATTGGATAGCCTCAAAAATAGGGCTTCTTTCAGGTAGCGATATGATTGTTATTATTCTTACAACCTGTTTTATTGCCCTGTTGATAACCCAATTTATTGCAAACATTACTGTGACACAAGCCTTGTTGCCGCTATGTGTAGCGCTGTCAATTTCATTAAAAATCAATCCGTTGCTATTAATGATTCCGATAACACTTGGAGCATCTGCCGCATTTTTACTGCCTATTTCAACGCCGCCCAACGCCATTTTGTTTGCCACTGGTCAAATAAAAATGAAAGAAATGCTATTGCCAGGACTCATTTTAATAATAATTTCTGGCTTAACGATTAGTCTAGCCATGAATTACTGGGGCACTTATGTGTTTGGGATTAAATAGGATTGAGTTATGAATTGTGAATTATCAATATTGAATTAAAATGGTTGTTGCTTGATGATTGACTGCCTAAAACTTTAGACCTGTTGCTTAAAATCTACTACTAAACTACTACTACCTTTCAGTAGTTTTTTTATAATAACAGTTTTTATTGTTTAGATTTGTGCTGTCAACGTTTTGCTCTTTGCTGTCAGAGTTTTGGTTTGTGCTGTCAGTTTTTTGCTCTTTGCTGTCAGTTTTTTGGTTTATGCTGTCAGTTTTTTACTATCTGCTGTCAGAGTTTTGGTGCTTGCTGTCATGTTTTTAATATTCGTCGTTAAAGTTTTACTCTTTGCTTTTGATGTTTTGACACCTGCTGTCAGTGTTTTATAACAATGCGCGCGCGCCCAGTAACAAAACAACGGCGTCAATAGCTAAAACTTTGGTGGCATTATTATAAAAAAGTATCACTAATAATATGTTTTTAGATAACTCGAATAGAATTATTAGATATTTTATTACATATTATAATATTTATTATTTGACATTAGAAATCAATATCAACTAAACAATATTCTCTAGAAAATAGCGTAAAGATGAAAGATGAACTAAACAATTGGTTTTCAAAACCTAAAAAACAGGAGGTAAAAGAAAAATGAAATTGATTGGGTTGTTAATTATTTTTATATGTTTGAAGAGTTAATAAAGTCTGTAGTTTGTCAGACTTATAAATGAGTTGGTAACAAATTTTAAAAACCCAACAAGAAATTATTAATTTTTCACTCGGTCTCAACAAGAATTGGTTCTTCAACAGCGATATATTCGCCTTCGCTTTTAGAAATGACAATGGTTGCCACCCCGTTTCCGATAAAGTTAGTTATGGCTCTAGCCTCGCTCATGAATTTATCGACTCCCAGCAGAAACGCAAGTCCTTCAAGCGGAATTCTGTGAATGGTTGCCAGGGTTGAAGCCAAGACTATAAAACCGCTGCCTGTTACACCCGCTGCTCCTTTTGAGGTAATCATTAAAAGCCCAATGATGGTAAAAATTTCGGCTATTGAAAGGTGTACATTATATAATTGTGCCAAAAATATTATAGACATCGAAAGATAAATCGAAGTGCCGTCAAGATTGAAAGAATAACCCGTCGGAACAACGAGTCCAACTACAGATTTACTGCAGCCCATTCTTTCGAGCTTGTCCATTAGGTTAGGCAAAGCAGCTTCTGAAGATGAAGTGCCAAGAACTATTAATAGCTCTTCTTTGATGTATTTTATAAATTGCCAGATGTTTATTTTGTAATATTTTAATATGCTTCCCAAAATGAGGAAAACAAAAATAAACATGGTAACATACACCGTTAGCATTAATTTTCCCAACGGAATCAGCGTATGCAAACCAAATTTACCTACTGTATATGCCATTCCACCAAAAGCACCAACAGGAGCAAGATACATCACAAATTTTAATGTTTTGAAAACAATCGAAGAGCATTTGTTTAAAAAGGCAACAATCTGCCCTCTTTTTGAATGATAATTTAATAAAATCCCGACAACAATTGCTATGATCAAAACTTGAAGTGTTGAATTGTTCATGAAAAAAGTAAGCCAATTAAAACCCTCACTCGTGTTTTGGGTATATTTACTTGCGTCTTGAATTTCTAAACCAGTTTTATCAATCTTTCCGGGCTGCGCCAAATAGCCAACAATAATTCCGATGGTCAATGCAATCGTGCTTACAATTTCAAAATAGAGCAGCGATTTTAGTCCGATGCGTCCTACTTTTTTAAGGTCGCCCATGCCGCCAATTCCGAGCACTATGGTCAAAAAAATAATTGGAATGATAAAAAGCTTTATGATGCTAATAAATCCATCGCCAACCAGTTTCATTTCGATACCAGTTTCTGGATGAAAATGACCAATAAAAATCCCGAGCAGTATAGCAATTAATACCCAAAAAGTAAGGTTTGAAACTATCGAGAGTGCAATATTTTTTGATTTTGGTGAAGCGTTCATTTTTTGAAATGCTATAATAAATTAAAAAACTACTTGAAAGCTTAACTGTCCAGATATTGTTTTTACTTTTTCAACAACATTCGACACAGTGTTGATTTGGTCTTGATTTAATGAAGTGAATGAAGTTTGGATTTTTAGATTATGACCTTTAATGTATTTTGTAAACCCAACGGTGTAGGCGTTTTGATTTGCCAACAAAGAGCTATCGTTATTGAACTCTTTAGTTAGTTTTTCATATTTAAGATCTAATGAATATCCAGATTTAGTTACATAACCACTCTGAATATTTATACCGTTTCCTAATACTAAATATTTGCTAATATCAGTTGGATATAAAGGCAATGTAGCAGCAGTATCTACAAAAGAACCATCAAGCGCCAGGGCTGAAGTTTTGATGTATTCTCCCAATAAAGAGAAACCTTTGTATTTAAGTAAGATATCTCCATAGTACTTTCTATAATTCGGAAGTTTTTCTTTTGCAGAACTGTCATATAATGAAAATTCGGCATGTCCTTCTCCAATTTTATTACTGGCTCCAACGTTCAAACTGCAGGCGGCTCCAGCAAGAATTTTAACCTTGTCTTCGTGTAATAAATCTGCTATATAGCCATCATTTCCTGGTTTGAAATTCCCCAAAGGCAATAGATCTAGTCGCCCACCGTATTTCAAGCCACCTTTATCTACATCGGTTGAATTGGTGCCAAATGAATTGATTCCGTCACCAGATGTAACAGCAAATTTTGGCTTAATAACAAAAGATTTTTTGCCTAGTTGTCCCTCAAAAAACATTCCGAATTCTCTACCAGAATTACAAAATGTTGAGCTAAAAATGCCACGA
>CAIXNQ010000165.1 GCA_903920835.1 uncultured Bacteroidota bacterium
ATCTATTACCCCCTGTTTATGATGCTGTTTTTGGTATCTTCTAAATTCTATTAAATATACTTTTTTCTAAAATTTTCAAAAAAAAAAGTAATCAATGAAATTAAAATGAGTTTTGAAGAGATACTCTTCTGAAATAAAATCGAACTTTATGGTGCTGTAGATTTTTTTTTAAAAAAAAACTTCTTGCGGTATCACAATGAAGTATTTAAGTATAATAATCCTAATTAGTTTTTATGCATTAATGAGCGATTACTATTTTAAATCCTCAAAAGATTAGAAAATAAAAACATTCATCCTCCTAAAAATTAACTATTGTAGTTGACTTTTTAATTTAGAAACAATTTCTATCAAATTTTTATATTTTCATTACTTTTACACCACAAACTAAAACTATAAATTATGTCTGTAGCTAAAAAAGATTACAAACGAATAACTACTAAATCACTCATTGAAATGAAATCCAATGGTGAAAAAATATCAATGTTGACTTCATATGATTTTACAATGGCAAAAATTGTAGATTCAGCTGGTGTAGATATTATTTTAGTGGGCGATTCTGCAAGCAATGTCATGGCGGGACATGAAACCACCCTACCGATAACATTAGACCAAATGATTTATCACGCATCAAGTGTAGTCCGTGCCGTAGAGCGGGCATTAATTGTGGTTGACTTACCCTTCGGGAGTTATCAATCTGATTCGAAAGAAGCTTTGCGTTCGGCTATCAGAATTATGAAAGAAAGCGGAGGTCATGCAGTTAAACTCGAAGGAGGTAGCGAAATTAAAGATTCTATCAAAAAAATTTTAAATGCGGGAATTCCTGTTATGGGGCATCTTGGATTAACCCCACAATCTATTTATAAATTTGGAACATACACTGTTCGTGCTAAAGAAGATGCCGAAGCAGATAAACTAATTGAAGATGCAATTTTGTTAGAAAAACTTGGATGTTTTGCCTTAGTTTTAGAAAAAATTCCAGCCCATTTAGCTCAAAAAGTAGCACAAACAATTTCAATTCCAGTAATAGGTATTGGTGCTGGCGGAGGTGTAGATGGACAAGTATTAGTAATTCACGATATGCTAGGGATGAACAACGAATTTAGTCCACGTTTTTTAAGACGTTATCTCAATTTATACGAACAAATGACCAATGCAATCGGAAACTATGTGGCCGACGTAAAATCTGCTGATTTTCCTAATGTCGGCGAACAATATTAATTGATGTCAACCAAAATAATTTCTACTAAAGACAACCTTCAAGTTCTATTTGAGGATAATCACATTATTGTAGTCAACAAACGCGTGGGTGACATTGTTCAAGGCGATAAAACAGGTGACAGACCTTTGTCGGAAATCGTAAAAGAATACATTAAAATTAAGTATAATAAACCCGGCGAAGTTTTTTTAGGCTTAGTACATCGTTTAGACCGACCCACTTCTGGATTGATTGTTTTTGCTCGAACCTCAAAAGCTTTGTCAAGAATGAACGAACTCTTTAGTGCAAGAGAAACCCAAAAAACCTATTGGGCTGTAGTAAAAAATAAACCACCAAAAAGCCATGACCGCCTTGAAAACTTCATTACTAGAAATGAAAAAAATAATACTTCAAAAGCACACATAAAGGAAGTTGCTGGCAGCAAAATAGCTTCATTAGATTATGAAATAATAAAAGAATTAAACCACTATTTTGTATTAGAAATAAATCTTCATACCGGCCGACACCACCAAATCCGAGCACAATTAGCAGCTATCGGTTGTGCAATTAAAGGCGATTTAAAATATGGTTTTGACAGAAGTAATCCAGACGGTGGCATTCATCTTCATGCACGAAAATTATCGTTTATTCATCCTGTTTCAAAAGAATTTTTGACAATTATTGCACCTACACCACAAGATGTGATTTGGATGAGTGTATAATAATGTTTTTTATTATATTTACGACCTACTATAGTAACCAAACAACTCTTCTTGGGTTCTAATAAATTTTTATTATGAAAATAAAGTACCTTTTTTTCGCATCACTATTTACATTTATAGCATTTTCGCAAGAACATTTTACAGGTATGAGCACTTCTAGTCGGGTAGGATTGTTAAATATCGGTTTTAATCCCGCCGAATTAGTAAATCTCAACAATAGTTTCGAGGTGTCAATGTTTGAAACGAGTATTGTCATGTCTAATAATAAAGTTGGGTTTAATGATTTATTTTCAAATAAAAATCTAACTGATTTAATGTTTCAAGGAAATACTCAAGCCAATTTCCGTTTCGATTTTGAAGCCCTTGGTCCAGGTGTAGCCCTCAAATATAACAACTGGATTTTCGGTATTTCAACAAAAGCTGTTGCAAAAATGGACGCTATTAATATAGAATCTAAAATAGGTGAAGCAGTATCAAATGGCGCAATTAAAGATCGATACACAGACACATATACTTCTATCATAAATCAAAACAATCAAAGAGTTTCAGGCACGACTTGGGGCGAAGTTGATTTGTCATTTGCAAATAAATTATACGAAGATCAAAACAATAAAATTAGCGCTGGATTAACTTTTAGACTACTTTTCCCTGGAACTTATGCCAACATAGCAACCGACAGTTATATGGGAACAATAACCTCAAGCACAGACGGACATACCTATATGAGTGGCACTAACGCCTCCTTAAACATTGCCTATTCTGGAAGTTTAGCAAATAATTTTATAGATTCAAACCAATACGCTAAATCTCTTTATGGCAGTTTTAACGGAATTGCTACTGATATTGGCTTGAGCTATCAATTAAAAGATAAAATAGAATCGACTTCTGGAATTAAGAACAGTTCTAATCGGTATAAACTTAATGCTGGAATAGCTGTCAGAAACGGCGGAAGTATGGTTTATAAAGACTCGAACAATAAATCAACCACTTATAATTTTAATATTCCTGTAGCTACAGCAACAAACCCTGGTCTTGATTTGAACCAGTTTTTGAATACTAAAAGTTTGATTGAAATTGAAAATGTTTTGGTTAACTCAGGTTATTTAACGAAAACAGAAACCAATAAGAATTTTAAAGTGTCATTTCCTGCGTTAATTAGTGCTTATGCCGATGTTAAAATTATTCCGAAAATGTTTGTTTCAATATATGGACAAAGAAAACTTAATCCAGACAATGGAAATGATCAAATTACTGCCCAAAATGTAGCAACCCTAACCCCAAGATACAACTCAGGCTACTTTGAAGTCTTTTCGCCTTGGTCTAGCTTTGAAGTTTCAGGAATAACGGGTGGACTTGGTGTTCGAGTTGGCGGATTTTACATCGGTTCAGGTTCAATTGTCACCGCAGTAATTTCTAATTCTACTCATGCAGATGCTTATCTTGGATTCCGATGGGGATTTTTGTAATAACAGAATAAGAACATAAATCTAAGAATAAAATAAAGAAGGTAAAACACTAATTTTACCTTCTTTTTGTTTTATATTCAATAATAATACGTTATTTTATAAAAAATAGCTGACTTTGAGGAGATGAAAATAGCTATCATAACTCAGTAGAAAAGATAAATTAGACAACAAATTATCAATTTTTTTTATCCCTTAGAGCATTAAATAAATTTTCGAATTTGATGTATTTTTTTTTGACACAATAAATATAGCTGGAACAGCAAAACAAGGTCAAAATACCTCTGAAAAATTTTGCAACACCTCCGAAAAGTTTTTTTTCACAGGTATTGCGGTCAAAATACCTGCGAAATTCTCAAAAATACCTCTGAAAAATTCTGAAATACCTCCGAAAA
>CAIXNQ010000166.1 GCA_903920835.1 uncultured Bacteroidota bacterium
CATAAAACGAGAAGACCACCCGAGGTGTCGTAGGGGTTGCTGGGTCGCAAATATCGTCTTTCTCGCAACCCGAAAGCACAAACGAAAAACAAATCACGAACAATATCAAGCATTTTTTCATATTAAATTAGTTGTTATTTTAACTTCGCTTTTCTAACAATACCACATTTTCTACATGGTGGGTTTGCGGAAACATATCTACTGGGCGCACTCTAGTAACTTTATAATCTTTGTCCATCAAGGCGAGATCTCGGGCTTGTGTTGCCGAGTTACAACTAACGTAAACTATTCGTTTTGGTGCAATTTTCAGCAATTGCTCAATTACTGCAGCGTGCATTCCGTCGCGCGGAGGGTCGGTGATTACTACATCTGGAGTGCCATTTTGAGCAATAAATTGCTCGTTGAAAACAACTTTCATGTCGCCCACAAAGAAATCGCAATTCGTTATATTGTTTCGCTTAGCGTTTTCTTTGGCATCGGCAATGGCTTCTGGAACGCTTTCGACTCCAACTACTTTTTTAGCATTTTTTGCAACAAATTGGGCTATTGTTCCTGTGCCAGTATATAAATCATATACAATTTCATTGCCTGTCAATGCTGCAAATTCTCTAGTTATATTATATAAATTATAGGCTTGGTCAGAATTGGTTTGATAGAACGATTTGGCGTTGATGCTGAATTGAAGCCCTTCCATTTGTTCTAAAATATAATCTCGTCCTTTATATAGAATTACTTTTTGGTCATAAATTGTGTCGTTTGCTTTGCTGTTCACTACATATTGCAGCGAAGTAATTTCGGGAAAAGTCGCTATTAAATGATCTAACAAAAGTTCTCGACCTGATTTGTCATCTTCAAAAAACTGAATCAGCAACATTATTTCGCCGGTCGATGCTGTTCTGATCATCATGGTGCGCAACAATCCATGTTGGTTTCTGGGGCTATAAAATGTCAATCCGTTCTCGATTGCAAATCTTTTTATTTCGTTTCTAATACCATTTGATGGTTCTTCTTGCAGGTGACATTTTTTGATATCGAGAATCTTGTCCCACATTTTTGGAATATGAAATCCTAGTGCATTACGGTTGTCTAAATCTTCATTGCTGTCAATTTCGGTTTCAGTTAGCCAGCGACTGTCCGAGAACGAAAACTCCATTTTGTTGCGGTAAAAAAATTGTTTTTCGGAGCCCAAAATGGTTTCAAAATCGGGCAATTCAATTTTTCCGATGCGTTGCAAATGGTTTTTAACTTCGTTTTGTTTATAAAAAAGTTGTTGTTTATAGTTCATATTTTGCCATTTGCAGCCTCCGCAAATTCCAAAATGTTCACATACTGGTGCCACTCTATGTTCAGAATATTCATGAAACTGGGTTGCTTTTCCTTCATAATAAGCTTTTCGTTTCTTGAAAGTTTGAACGTCAATAACGTCGCCCGGAACAACATTCGGAATAAATATTACCTTTCCATCGGGCGCTTTTGCTACCGAAACGCCTTTTGCCCCTGCATCGAGGACTTTTATTTGATGAAAGACAATTCTGTCTGTTTTTTTCTTTGCCATGCGACAAAAATAAGAGTTTGGTTTTGTTTATAGATTTTTATTTGAACTATTTTGTGATGACGTTTCTAAAAAATGATTTGTTTACTATTTTTATGATATTTTATGGAATTATTTATTGCTTATTAAATACAAGAAAATTCATTATAAAAATCTGCAACAAGTTTTCTCAAAGTGTGATAGTCTCTTGCAAGTTGCAACAAGGTTGCGGAAAATCCTAGAGGCTCTTTCAAAATTCAAATGAGTTTTAATTTGTTTATAAGAAAGCTAAAAATAAAGAAGAGTTGATAACCAAGGTAGGGTTTCTTAAGAATCGATTGTTATTTTAAAGCAAGAATTTATTTAAGTAAACAAATCAATTTAATTGCCCAAAATATTTGTTCACTCCCAAAATTGTCCTGTTTAATGTTAATTCTTAATTGATTGAATTAGGAATGTTTAATTTTGAGGAATTAAAATTTAAAAAATGAAAAAGATATTCTTATTAATAGTTTTTTTTACATTTACATTCAGCAATGCTCAAAACTGGAAAACAAATTTGAATGAAGCAAAAACGGAAGCTGCAAGAGACAACAAAAATATTATCCTAGTATTTTCGGGCTCTGACTGGTGTGGTCCTTGCATAAAACTCGACAAAACAATTTGGCAGTCGGAGCAATTTAAAAAAGAAGCACAAAAAAAATGGATTATGGTTCGTGCTGATTTTCCGAAGAAAAAAGCCAACCAACTATCTCCCGAACTTACAGAAAGCAACAACCAACTTGCCGAAAAATATAATCCCAATGGAGATTTTCCGCTCGTTGTCTTGATTGATAAAAACGGAAAAGTGATAGCCAAAACAGGCTATAAAAACTTAGAACCCGAAGAATATATTGCTCAACTTCACGAATTAGAAAAAAAATGAAGCGTCTATTTTTTCTAATATTTTGTAGCTTCACAATGAATTTTGCGCATAGCCAAATCATTCATAAACGAAAACTTGTGATGCTCACCAGCCCGTTTGAAATGACCGTAGTGGCAAAAGATACTGTTGAAGGCAACCTATATATAGACGCAGCAATAGCCGAAGTGAGCCGTATTGAACATTTAATTTCCGATTGGATTCCAACAACGCCGATCTCAATAATAAATCAAAATGCAGGAATCGCTCCGATAAAAGTTGATGAAGAGTTGTTTGAATTATTGAAAAGAGCCGTCAAAATGTCAAAAATTACCGACGGAGCATTTGACATTTCGTATGCTTCAATGGATAAAATCTGGAAGTTTGATGGCAGCATGAAAAAAATGCCATCGCCAGATGAAATTAAAGAATCTGTGCGCTTGGTAGGTTTTGAAAAGATTATTTTTGACGAAAACAACAAAACTGTTTTCTTGAAAGACAAAGGCATGAAACTAGGTCTTGGAGGCATCGGTCAAGGATTTATTGCCGATAAGATTAGAGATTTATTAAAAAACAAAGGTTGCACATCGGGGATTGCAAACGTTTCTGGAGATATTGCCGCTTGGGGAAAACAACCCAACGGAAAACCCTGGACTATTGGAATTATAAATCCAATGAACAAGAATAAAATCTTTGCTACATTTCCGCTCGTTGATAGTTCGGTTGAGACTTCAGGAACTTATGAAAAATATGTAGTTTTTGATGATGTTCGCTACAGTCATATCATCAACCCAAAAACGGGTTATCCTGCACAAGGCATTGTTAGCGTTACCATTTTTGCAAAACAAACCGAGGTTGCAGATGGGATGGCAAAAGGCGTTTTTCTTTTAGGTGTCGAAGCAGGTTTAAACCGAATTGACCAATTGAAAGGTGTTGAATGTATCATTGTTGACGACAAAGGAAAAATATTTGCCTCAAAAGGAATCGATATGGAAAAGTTTGATATTGCGCATGAATTTGTAAAAAAATAATTATGAAAAAGAGAATATCATTGCTTTTATTTGTCATTGCTTTCGCTTCGTGCAACAGCGTGAAAGAATATCAAAAAGCAAAGATAAACGACCCCGAAATGAAACTTTCTGCTCGAACAGCAGAGCGGTATGAAACCACATTTCAGGTTTATAGAGAAGCATCATCAGGAGCAAACGGAGGAAAATCTGGAGGCGGCTGCGGCTGCAATTAATTATGAAAAAAATGAGTTTGATTTTATTTCTAATACTTACAATTTGCATAACACACACTTTTGCGCAAGTAAAAGACACTACCGTTGTGTTTAAAAAACGTGTATTAGAAAGCACCGAAGTTGATTTTGTTTCCAGCTATTATTCTCAAGATGGCGAACACGCAGCAGTTTCTGGCGGATTAGGAACAGAAAAATTAAACGATTTTGCTTCAAATATCATTGTCGCCATTCCGCTAAACGATGACGAAACATTAACTTTTGATGTCGGGATTTCAGCCTATACTTCGGCTTCGTCTAGTAATGTTAACCCGTTCAACTCTACTTTTGGAGCCTCGGGAGCATCTGGTCAAGAAACTGAAGTCAATAATAAAAACCCAACAGGAACGCCTTGGCAAGCATCGTCTGGAGCTTCAAAACAAGGTGATTTATATTCGTTAAACACATCTTACAGCCACAGTAGCGATAATAGAAACTTGGTTTGGACAGCTGATATTGCTTTATCCAATGAATTTAATTACAGTTCAAAAGGAATTGGGGCGGGCATAACCAAATTATTTAATAATAAAAACTCCGAAATTTCATTCAAATCAAATGTATATCTCGATAATTGGAAAATAATTTATCCGACCGAACTCAACGAATATTATACTTATGGAAGTGCCTTTTTGAGCAAAGGTCACTTCAGCGGAGTAACGGTTTTAGATCAAAATGGAGTAGCGACCAATCAATATAAACCAATCTCATTCGTTGGTTGGGATTCAACGGTTAGAAATTCATTTGCAGCTTCTGTAAGTTATTCTCAAATTGCAACAAAAAATATGCAATTCTCTTTATTTTTTGACATATTGCAACAACAAGGAATGCTTTCAACGCCCTATCAAAGAGTTTATTTTGCAGATAAAGCCAATTATTACATAGGTGATAAAAGTTATATTCCGGTTTATTCATCAACGGCTAATCAAGGTGTTTATCAACTCGCCGATGATATTGAAAGAATGCCTCACAAACGAACAAAATTACCTATTGGTTTGCGTTGGAATTATTATGTAAACGAAAAAGTTGCAGTTCGGACATATTTCCGTTATTATACCGATTCTTGGAACGTTCAATCAAAAACAGCATCAATTGAATTGCCTGTAAAAATAACCGACGCATTTACAATATATCCAATGTATCGCTTTTATACGCAAACTCAAGCCAGCTATTTTGCACCCTATGAGCAACATCTCTCAACAGAAGAATTTTATACCTCAGATTATGATTTAGCTGCATTTAATGCCAATCAATATGGCTTTGGTTTCAATTATACTGATATATTTGCACGTTTTGGAATTTTTGGCTTAGGCTTGAAAAATATTGATTTTAGATTCAATCATTATTCACTAACAGACGGATTGCAAGCAAATATTGGATCTATTGGGTTTAAATTTGTAACAGATTAATAAACGAACATTAAATAACAAAAAATAATATATACCTTTCCATTTTAATTTAATTATGAAAATACTTATCGTAGAAGACGAAATTGGCATTGTTCAATTTTTACAACAAGGACTAGAAGAAGAAGGCTATGAAGTAAACACCGCACTCGACGGAGAAGAAGGATTAGCATTGGCTCTAAAAAATAATTATGATTTGCTTTTACTCGATTGGATGTTACCAAAATTGTCGGGTTTAGAATTATGTACAGAATTTCGGATAAAGAATACGAACACACCAGTGTTGTTTTTGACTGCAAAAGATACAGTTCAAGAAACAATAGATGGATTGAAAGCAGGCGCTAACGATTATATCAAGAAACCTTTTTCATTTGAAGAATTATTACTCAGAATTCAAGTGCAATTCAAATCAAAATCGAATGATAATACTGTTTTGAAATTGAATGATATTAGAATCGAAATGACAACTCACAAAGTTTTTAGAAACGAAAATGAAATTGTTTTAACTCAAAAAGAGTTTGGATTATTGACCTATTTAATCAAAAATAAAGGGGTAATTTGCACTAGAAACCAAATTATTAAAGACGTTTGGAATATTCATTTTGAATATGACACTGGTGTAATTGATGTATTTATGAATGCCATCAGAAAAAAATTGGGAATCAAAAAAGAAGATCAATGTATAAAAACAATTAGAGGAATTGGTTATATTGCCAACGATGCTAATATTTAATAGAATGGTACTTTCATTAAAAAACAGAATAGCTTTTAATTACATAATAACAACGGCATTGCTCATCTTTGCCGTTTTTTTTATTATCTTTCAAACAATTTCATATACTATTTATTCAGAAGTTAACGATAGTATTCGTTATGAAGTTGAAGAATATTTAGAACAAATTCAATTTACTGAAAGCAAAGTCAAATTAATCAATAAACAAAAATGGCTCCAAGGTGAAAATAGTGAGCTTAATTTCAATCCTGTTTTTTTTGAATTAACCGACCGAAATGGTATAATTTTAGAAAAGTCAGAAAACCTTAAAAAGAAACAATTGATATTTGCAAAAAATATTGCAAAAAGTCAATTTTCAAGCTTCAAATTAGAGGGAAATCTAATTCAACAGATGCAAGTTCCCTTGATTCAAAACAAACAAATTAAAGGTTATCTTATAGTAGCTACCTCACTTGATGAATCATCGATTGTGCTTAATAATTTGGCAAACACCTTATATATTTTATTTCCAATTGTTTTATTTATTTTGTTTTTTGTAGCTCGATTAATTGCTGGAAAAACAATGAAACCCATTGTGAGAATCATTGACAATTCGAGCGTTATTACTCAAGAAAACTTAAATTCAAGAATAGAATTGCCCGAGAAAAAAGATGAACTTTACATCTTGGCACAAACAATAAATGCACTCCTAGACCGAATTAAAGAAGCAGTAGAAAGGGAAAAGCAATTAACCTCAGACACTTCGCATGAACTAAGAACCCCGCTTGCAGTCCTGAAAGGAACTCTTGAAGTATTAGTAAGAAAACCAAGATCTACAGCTGAATATACCGAAAAAATTAATTATTGTATTTCTGAAATTGATAGATTAAACGACTTAATTTCAAATATGTTGATGTTGGCTCGTTTTGAAAATCAAAAGCAAGATTTAAAGATTGAAACCATTCTTTTAAACAGCACCATAACAGATATTATAGGTAGATTTTCTATAAAATGTAAAAACAGACAAGTAACTATTAACTGTGATATTGATGAAGATTACTACACAAAATCAGATGATTACTTATTGTCTGTGATACTCAGTAATTTAATTTCAAATGCCATTAAATATTCAAAACCAAACAGCGAAGTTAAAATTGTTGTGCAAAAAACAGAAAACCAAACCATCTGCACGATTTCTGATCAAGGAATTGGAATTTCGAGTATTGATTTAGAAAAAGTTTTCAATCCGTTTTATAGATCTAACGAAAATAACCACCCCGAAATTAAAGGCACTGGTCTTGGATTATCAATTGTTAAAAGACTTTGTTCAATTTTAGATATATCAATCGAAATCAATAGTAAAGAAAATCACGGAACTATTGTTAAACTAACATTGAATGGTTAAAACTAATATTTTTCAAAATAGTAACTTATTTTGGAAATAGTAACTTACTAATTTGAAAATTGTAAGTTAATCTGTTATCAACTATAAGTTAATCAGCTTTTCATTATAAGTTAATCAGCTTTCAATTATAAGTTACTATTGTTTTAATTATTAGTTACAATTTTGGAAATAGTAACTTACTATTTCAAAAATTGCTTGATGAACTCCTTTTTTTACCCAAATCACATCAATAAATCACAAGTTTATTCGTTATTTTGCCCAATAAATTAAAAAATACAATTCAAAAATATGGATAAATTAGCAGAACTCGCATTTTATACACTTCCAGCAATAATCACTGGAGGTGTGGCTTATTATTTGTTTCAATCCTATTTTAAAGACCAACAAAATATGCGACGCTGGTTGATTCAAAAAGAAAATCAAAACCAAGTTTTGCCGCTACGACTTCAAGCTTATGAGCGATTGGCACTCTATTTAGAACGCATCAATCCGTCAAATTTATTGCTAAGAGTCACTCCAATTTCTGAAAATAGTACCGATTATGTAAACTATATTATAGCACAAATTGACCAAGAGTTTGAGCACAATATAACGCAACAAATTTATGTTTCAAACGAATGTTGGAAAGCCGTTACTGCCGCAAAAAATGCTACAATTCAAATCATTAGAGCGACCAATAAATTAGAAAACATTGTTCATGCCGACCATCTTCGAGAAACGATATTGACCAATTTGATCGAGAAACAATCGCCAAGCAGCCTCGCTTTGGATTTTCTTAAAAATGAAATTAGCCAAATTTGGTAAGAATATATAAATTAATTCCAAAATAATGCCAAGAATTCTCGCTATTGATTACGGAAAAAAACGAACTGGAATTGCTGTTACAGACGAACTTCAAATCATTGCTTCTGGACATTCGACAGTGGCATCTGAACAGATTTTCGATTTCTTAAAAGACTATTTTCAAAAAGAAAATGTAGTAAAAGTACTCATTGGCGAACCCAAAAAAATGAATGGAGAACCTTCTGAAAGCTTTGAAATAATTGAAAAATTTGTTGCCGATTTTAAAATTAAATTCCCAACAATGCCTGTTATTAGAGTCGATGAACGCTTTACGTCAAAAATGGCATTTCAAACAATGATTGATAGTGGACTCAATAAAAAACAACGTCAAAACAAAGCGCTGATTGATGAAATCGCAGCAACAATAATGCTTCAAGATTATTTAACCCGAAAAATGATTTGATTTCAATAAAAGTAACCAAAGTTGTTTTTGATTTTTTTGATTACTTTTGCCAGCTATTCCATAAAAAAAGTGGAGAAATAAATGCCACTTTCCTTTAAATGAACTAAAATGATTTTACCAATTGTAGGTTACGGCGATCCAGTTTTAAGAAAAGTAGGCGAAGATATTGAAGCTTCTTATCCGAACTTAAAAGAACTAATTGAAAACATGTATGACACTATGGATAACGCCTGCGGTGTCGGTTTAGCTGCGCCACAAATTGGTCTTGCAATTCGACTTTTTATCGTTGACACAGCTCCATTTAGCGAAAGCGATGACCTTACATTATAAGAAAGAAAACAATTAAAAGAGTTCAAACAAACTTTTATCAACGCAAAAATGATAAAAGAAGAAGGCGAAATTTGGGGTTTCAACGAAGGTTGCCTCAGTATTCCTGACGTTCGAGAAGATGTTTACCGACACGAACAAATTACAATTAGTTATTTAGACGAACATTTTATTGAAAAAACCACTGTTTTTGATGGACTCATTGCGAGAGTAATACAACACGAATACGATCATATAGAAGGAATTTTGTTTACCGACTTGATTTCATCATTAAAAAAACAATTAATCAAAAAGAAATTGCAAAACATTATGGAAGGAAAAGCAAGACCCGACTACAGAATGCGATTTTGTAACAAAAAAGGAAGATAATTAATTCGCAATAATTACAATCAATTAGATATATTTGCCGACTTATTAAATTAAAAAATGACATTAGATAAAATACTTTCGATTTCTGGTAAACCTGGACTTTACGCTTTAAAAACTCAAACAAGAACTGGATTTGTAGCCGAATCATTTATTGACGGAAAAAAAATCACAGTTGGATTGCGAAGTAATGTAAGTTTACTTTCAGAAATTTCTATATATACTTATGATGCCGAAAAACCATTAACCGAAATAATGGAAGCCATTGCTGAAAAAGAAAATAACGGTCCAGCAATTTCTCATAAAGAAGACAACGTAAAGTTAACAGCCTATTTCAAAGAAATTCTCCCAAATTACGATCAAGAGCGCGTTTATGTTTCTGACATAAAAAAGATAATTTCTTGGTATAATATGCTTCAAGAAAAAGGACTTCTAGTTATATCTGCAACAACTGAAACTGAGGAAAAACCAACCGAAACAGTTTCAGAAAATACTTTAGAAGATACAA
>CAIXNQ010000167.1 GCA_903920835.1 uncultured Bacteroidota bacterium
ACTGATTTGTATAATTTGATTTTAAAAGAAAATCTAAACGTAAAACAAGTCAATGTAATTTTAGAAGGTTTCTTAATTAAAAAATCTTTTATTGTGTTTGATGACTATACACCTATTCAGATAGTCGAAATATTAAAAGAGTTTTTTTTAAAACATACAGGAACGGGCGAACAACCAATTTTTATAGATTTTCAAAAGAATGAATTAGACGTAAAAGATTTATTCAATAAAGAAAATAATTTAATTCAATTTGTATAAAAAAAACACCCTAAAAAGAGCGTTTTTTAAAATGGTTAACTAAATGTTAACTAAAACATTTGTAAAGCCTTACAAATAGGCTTGTTTAGTGACCGCGGCAGGGTTCGAACCTGCAACCATCAGAGCCGAAATCTGATATTCTATCCAGTTGAACTACGCAGCCTTATTTTAATTTTAGATATAGAATCCGAATTTATTAATTTAATAATTTCTTTACGATGGTTGAAATTAGTTTTCCGTCAGCTTTTCCTGCAAGTTCTTTTGAAGCAACTGCCATTACTTGACCCATTGCTGCCATTCCTGAAAAATTGTTATCGGTAATTATTCTCGCAACTACAATCTCAACTTCGGCATCGGTTAATTGGGCTGGCAAAAACTTTTCTATAACTGCTACTTGTGCTAATTCTGGTTCTGCTAAGTCTGTTCTTCCTTGTTCTGTATATATTGCGGCACTGTCTTTACGTTGTTTAACCAATCGTTGCAACAGTTTAATCTCTTCTTCTTCAGCCATTTCTATTTTGGCACCACTCTCGGTTTGTGCTAAAAGCATTGCTGATTTTATGGCTCTAAGAGCTTCGAGTGCTACAGTATCTTTGGCTCTCATAGCGGTTTTTATTTCGTCCATTATCAGTTTTGAAAGGCTCATTTTATTATGTTTTATTTGTTAATAACTTGCTTTTCTTGAGTTTTAAAAGCAGTGCAAATATAAAAAAATAACCCGAAAATAATTTTATATTTTCGGGCTATTTAAATGAAAATATTCTATTTAATCTACGTTGTCATGCAGAAATGAATTGTTAGATCTTAATTGAACATCATCGTTACTGTCAATTCCTAAAGACAATCTTGAGTTTTGATTGTTCAAATTATTGCTGCTCAAATCTACTCCAGATCTTTTGTAGGCTGGAACTTTCTCGATTTCGTCTATTCTTGAAGGATTATTGTGGAATTTGTAATTAAAATCTTTCAACTTTTTTCTGCGTTCTTCAGATTTTAATCGAAGCGATTCCTCGATTGACATTTCCATTGGCGAAGCTTCAGAAGGAACTGCATCAAACGAAACTGAAGGAAATTCAATTTCTTTCAAAGTCAGGTTGAGTTCTTCAGCAATTGGTTCTTGAACTACAGCAACAGCTGGTTTAGAATTTAACAATTGGTCTTCTAACTCCATATATTCTTCGAGCGAGAATTTAATTATTCCGTCTTTGTTCAACTCTGTCATCGGAACAACTTGAACTGGCTCGTTTACTTTAATGTCTTTTGTTTCAGAAGTTAAATCAAAAATAATTTTTGATTCATTTTCTTCTAAAAAAACAGACTTTGTTGGGATTTCAAAGGAAAATGAAATTTGTTCTTCTTCTTTTGAAGTAATTATATTTTCTGCTTTCTTTATTTGAGTAAATGAAAAATCTATTTCTTTTATTGGAGTAACAATTTCGAAAGTAACATCTAAATTTTTTATAAATTCTGACATTACCAAAAGTTCATTTTCGTTGATGGCAATAGTTTCGTTTGTTGAAGACGAATTAAAATAAATTGCTTCTGTTTTGGTTTCTTCTAAAAGCTCAAAAACAATTTTCTCTTCATTGTTTGATTCAATTTTGTTTTTTTGATCTAATTGAAATCCAGCAACCGGTTTTTGAGTTAAATCATGCGTTAACGCTTGCTCATCTTCTAGCGGATGAATGATTTTTTTTGGCTCTGTGTTTACAATTTCGTTTTGTTGCTCAATGTTAAATCCTGTGGCGATAATAGTCACAGATATTGACTCTCCAAGCGTTTCATCTTCGCCAACCCCCATAATTATGTTGGCATTAAATCCTGCTTCCGTTTGAATATGGTCGCTGATTTCGCCAATTTCATCAATAGTAATTTCGCTGGTTCCAGATACAATAAGCAGTAATACATTTTTAGCACCCGTAATTTTATTATCGTCTAAAAGTGGTGAATCAAGTGCCGTAATAATAGCTTCTTTTGCTCTGTTTTCGCCCATGGCAGTCGCAGAACCCATAATCGCTGTACCACTATTCGACAATACTGTTTTTGCGTCTTTTAAATCAATATTTTGTGTATAGTGGTGCGTAATTACCTCTGCAATTCCACGAGATGCAGTTGCTAAAACCTCGTCTGCTTTTGAGAAACCTGCTTTAAATCCAAGATTTCCATACACTTCTCTCAGTTTATTATTATTAATAACAATAAGCGAATCGACTTGTTTTCTAAGTTTTTCAACACCTAAAAGCGCTTGTTCAAATCGTACTTTCCCTTCGAATTGAAAAGGCTTTGTAACGATTCCAACGGTTAGAATTCCTCTTTCTTTAGCTAATTGCGCAATTACTGGTGCAGCACCTGTTCCTGTTCCACCACCCATTCCTGCGGTGATGAAAATCATTTTGGTGTTTATATCAAGCATTTTTTCAATTTCAGGAATGCTTTCAATTGCTGATTGCTGACCCACATCTGGGTTTGCTCCTGCACCCAAACCTTCAGTTAGACTTAGTCCAAGTTGAATTTTTATCGGCACAGGACTGTTTTGCAATGCTTGTGAATCAGTATTGCAAACAATAAAATCTACACCTTTAATACCTTGTTTAAACATGTGATTGATGGCATTGCTTCCTCCGCCACCTACTCCAATCACTTTAATAACGTTTGATTGATTTTTTGGTAAATCAAATGAAATGCTGTTTCCAAATTCTGCGTTGTTTTCCATCTTATTTGGTTATTTATGCTATTACTTTATATTTTATAAATTTATATTTTTTTACTCGGCGTTGTCTAGAAATTCTTTGATTTTCTCAAAGTATTTATCAATGAATGATTTCCTTATTTTTATTTCTGTAGTTTCTAATTCTACTGGCTCATTGACTTTTGCATTTGGCAATTCTTTTTCTTCAGGAATTGGTTCAACCTCTAACTTAATTTCCTGCCTTATGGGTTGTGGAGTTGATTTTTTCTCTACTTCCTTCTCGATTTTAGTAGCACTTTTAGTATTGTTTTCAATACTGTTCATCATTAAACCAACTGCTGTTGCAAATAATGGACTGGAAATTTCTTCGCTTGAGTTTCCCGCAAGGTGCTCGTTTGGATAGCCAATTCTGGTGTCCATTCCAGTAATATATTCTACCAATTGCTTAATGTGTTTAAGTTGTGAACCGCCACCTGTCAAAACTATTCCTGCAATCAGTTTTTTTCTAGAATCTTCATGACCATAGTTTTTAATTTCGGTAAAAACTTGTTCGATGATTTCTACCACTCTGGCATTAATTATTTTAGACAAGTTTTTTAGAGAAATTTCTCTTGGTTCTCTTCCTCTTAATCCTGGAATCGAAACGATTTCATTGTCTTTATTTTCACCAGGCCAAGCCGATCCAAATTTAACTTTTAAAAGTTCTGCTTGCTTTTCTATTATTGAACAGCCTTCTTTGATATCTTCGGTAATCACGTTGCCACCAAATGGAATCACTGCAGTATGACGAATTATGCCGTCTTTGAATATTGCTAAATCTGTGGTTCCACCACCGATATCTATAAGTGCTACACCAGCTTCTTTTTCTTCTTGACTTAAAACGGCATCTGAAGAAGCTAGAGGCTCTAAAGTCAATCCAGAAAGTTCAATTCCGGCACTTTGAATACATCTTCCAACATTTCTGATAGATGCCGCTTGACCAACCACAACATGAAAACTTGCTTCTAATCGCAAACCATACATTCCGATAGGTTCTTTAATTTCGGATTGACCATCGATTTTGAATTGTTGCGGCAAAACGTGAATAATTTCCTCGCCCGGAAGCATGGTCAGGTTGTTTACTTGGTCGATAAGTAACTGAATATCTTTTCCGCTAATTACTTCATCAGGATTTGTTCTTGATATATAATCGCTAGTTTGAATACTTCGAATATGTTGACCAGCAATTCCAACGACTACGTCTTTTATTTTGTAGCCAGAATTTTGCTCCGCTTCGGTAACTGCTTGCTGAATGGATTGAATGGTTTGTGTAATATTGTTGACCACACCACGAGCCACACCAAGACTTTTAGCTTTACCGATGCCAAGAATTTCTAACTTGCCATATTCATTTTTTTTGCCAATCATAGCTACAATTTTGGTTGTTCCAATATCTAAACCAACCGCAATGTTTTCTCTATTCTCCATATTGTCAATAATTTTAAGTGTGCAAAATGCTGCGTTTCTATTTATTTTGAACACACCACTTGCTGTGTGAATTTTAAATTAATTTTTTTATACCTATACAACGAACTGTCTAAAACCGCTCTTTGAAAAAAGGCTTTGTAATTTTTGAATTTATTCTCTACATAAATTGGACGACCAAATTCAATGATGTAATCATAATTTCTGTTCCACATTTTAAGGCTTCCGTTTTCTAAAATTTGAATCCCAATAATATTTTTTCGAAGAAAATCATCTTGAAAAATCATTTGAAAAATAGCGATTAAATCTTTACTATTTTGTTTTGTGAAAACTCCAGAAACTAACGGAACTCGTGCTGTAAAATATTTCGAAAGCGGCATAGTTTTTCCTTGTTTGTCAATATAAAAAGAACTGTTATCGTTAACAACCCTAACGATTGGAGTTTTTTGTTTCACTTCTGCTTTGAGCACGCCATTGATACTAACAAACACTTCTGATTTTTCAACCATGGGACATTTATTGATTGTTTCTTCTAATTTGTTCAAATTTAGTTTAAGTTTTTGAATACTTTTTACGTTGTCAAAATTTTCTATTAACAATTTATTAACCGATTCTTGTTTAAGGAAAAGATTGTTTTCTCCAACAAAAACTACTTCGCTCACAATTAATTTTCGGTTTTCATTTCGGTTTGAGGTAAACGAATACAGAAAAAGCATCACTGCGATGATTAGAACAAGCCTTATGTTTTGCCAATTAAAGATTTTCATAAAGTGCTTCTTTTATTTCTGGAACCATTTCACCAATATCTCCTGCACCAATTGTAATAAAAACAGTTGCATCACTTTTCAAAATCGAAGGAATTAAGTCTGGTTTTGATACTAAATTTTTGTTCTTATTTTCAATTTGATTTAATAGCCATTTTGAAGTTATGCCTTCCATCGGCTTTTCTCGAGCAGGATAAATTTCTAATAAAATAATTTCGTCAAATTGCGAAAGGCTTTTGGCAAAATCTGCTCCAAAATCTTTCGTGCGGCTAAATAAATGCGGCTGAAAAACTGCTACAACTTTTCGATCAGGATATAACTCACGAACCGCTTGATGTACTGCATTAATCTCTGTTGGATGATGCGCATAATCATCTATATAAACTCGTTTTTCTGATTTTATTTGAAATGAAAAACGTCTTTTTATACCTATAAAATTTGCTAATGCTGCAGCAATATTATCGTTTGAAATTCCATAAGTTTTTGACATTGCAATTGCCATCAAAGCATTCATTAAATTATGCTTTCCTGGCAAAGCAAATTCCAAATTCGATATTTTTTCATTTGGCGTTTGAACATCAAAAACATATTGACTATTTTCTATTCTAATGTTTTGAATATTAAATTTTCCAGAACCATTTATGGAACATGAAATTCCGTCTAAGTTCATTTCTTGAGGAACAAAAACGAATGATTTGTTTTCGATTTTACCCGCAAATTCACGAAACGAGTTTTCAATCGCCTCTTTATCTCCATAAATATCTAAGTGGTCTGCATCCATAGAAGTTACACAAGCCATATCGGGAAAGAGTTGCAAAAATGATCTATCGAATTCATCGGCTTCAACTACGGTTACTGTTGTTCCTTTTCCGACTAAATTAGAATTATAATTTTCTAGAATTCCGCCAACAAAAGCGGTAACATCAACTCCACTTTGAAACAAGACATGTCCTAAAATTGCCGAAGTAGTTGTTTTCCCGTGAGTTCCTGCAACTGCAAAACAATAAGTGTCTTTTGTAATTATGCCCAGAACTTCGGCTCGTTTTTTAATCACGAAATCTCTTTCAACAAAATAGTTCCACTGAACATGGGTTATCGGAACCGCTGGTGTAGTTACAATTAGCGTGTTTTCTACAAAAAAAGTTGATGGAATTAACGCAATTTCATCTTCAAAATGAATTTGAATACCTTCAGCTATTAATTCATTCGTGAGTGGAGTGTTTGTTCTATCGTAGCCAGCAACATTTTTTCCACTACGAATAAAATAGCGGGCCAAAGCACTCATTCCGATGCCTCCAATCCCAATAAAATAGACATTCTGTATTTGATATAGGTTCATTTTGATTTGTTTTAGTTCCTTTAAATTTAAACTAATCTGTACTTTTTCTTATTTTATTAATTTGATAATTTGTTCAACAATAGTTTCAGTTGCAAGCGGTTTTGCCATTTTTTTCATATTTGTTGCAACTTCATTTTTAATTGATTCATCTGTTAAAATTGAATTGAAAAGCGACTCAAAATCTTTTTCAAGTTGTGATTCGTATATCATAAATCCAGCTTTATTGTCAACAACGGCTTGAGCATTTTTAGCCTGATGATTTTCAGCAACATTTGGCGAGGGAATAAAAATTGTAGGCTTTGCTACCAAACACAACTCCGAAACCGAAGACGCTCCCGCGCGTGAAATGATCAAATCGGCAGCTGCATAAACCAAATCCATTCTGTCGATATAAGAATGAACTTGAATAGCTTTTTTTGAATCACTATTTGATGTATATTTTGAATAATCATCTAAATAAATTTTACCGCATTGCCAGATCACTTGAATGTTTTTTGACAGAAAAAACGGCAGTTCTTTTTCTATAAGTTGATTAATTCTTCTGGCACCAAGACTTCCTCCAAGAATTACTAAAGTTTTCTTATTGACATCAAGATCAAAATGTTCAATTGCTTCGTCACGTTTAAATTCTACATCAATCAAATCTTGACGCACTGGGTTTCATGTAAAGAATAATTTCTGTTTCGGAAAAAAGCGTTCTAAACCTTCATAAGCGACACAAATAGCGTTTGCTTTTTTACTCAATAATTTATTTGTGATTCCAGGATACGAATTCTGTTCTTGAATTAATGTTGGAATATTTAAAATATTATCCATTTCAAGGAGTGGTCCACTTGCAAATCCTCCAGTTCCAATGACAACATTTGGTTTAAATTTTTTGATAATAAAATATGATTTCCACAAACTGCTAATCAATTTAATCGGAAACAATAAATTTTGAAGCGTAATTTTTCTTTGTAGACCAGCAATCCATAGCCCTTTGATTTCGTAACCAGCTTGAGGTACTTTTTGCATTTCCATTTTGTCACTTGCGCCCACAAAAAGAAACTCAGCTTTTGGGAAACGATTTTTCAAGGCATTAGTAATGGCAATAGCAGGATATATATGTCCGCCAGTTCCTCCACCACTAATTATGAATTTGTAATTTTTCATTGCCTTATTTTTTATTTGATACTGCTTTCATTGGATTATTAACCGCTTCTTTTATAGAATAGTCTTCCTCATTTTGGCCTTCGTTTTTGTAGACACTTTCTTCTTCTAAATCCAGTGCATTTTCTTTTGCAATTTGTTCATCTATCATTCTTTGAAGAGCTGCTTCACGAATCTCTTTTTCTTGAAGCTCTTGAATAATTTCTTCTTCTTTTTTAGTGACGCTTAAAATAATTCCCAGCGCAATACAAGTCATCCAGATAGAACTTCCTCCGCTACTAATCAAAGGCAATGTTTGCCCTGTAACAGGTAATAATTCAACTGCTACAGCCATATTTATCATGGCTTGAAAAATCATTGGAAAACCAAGCCCAACAACGAGTAATTTTCCGAACATGGAGTTTGCTTTGTCGGCAGCAATAACGAATCTAAAAAACAGAAGCAAGTAAAGAACCAACACCCCAAGACCTCCAATTAGTCCCCATTCTTCTACAATAATTGCATAAATAAAATCGGACGAAGATTGGGGTAGAAAGTTTTTTTGAACACTTTTCCCTGGGCCTAAACCATATATTCCGCCAGTTGCAATTGCAATTTTTGCTTTTTCAATTTGATAATCATCTTCTCCGGGTTTGTTTTTAGTGAAATTCTCAACTCGAGAAATCCAAGTATCCACCCGATTCGGAAATGCGTCTGGAAAAGCTCTGACAAGAAAAATAAAAATTAACAATGAAACGATTCCAGTGCCAATAATAAAAGCAATGTATTTTAAAGGATATTTGCCTACAAATGAAAGCATTACAACCATTGCAAAAATCAACGCAGCTGTTGAAAAATTTGCTGGTAATATTAACATCAAGGTAATAAAAACCGGAATCCACAACTCTAAAATTGATGATTGGAAAGTTATTGGTTCTTCTCTTTTTTTAGAAAGATAGCGTGCGACAAAAATCATTAATACAATCGAAGCCAATGTCGATGTTTGAAAAGTAATTCCGATGAAAGGGATCTTAATCCAACGACTTGCGTTTGCGCCAGCAATTACAGTTCCTTTGATTAATGTAAAAGCCAAAAGTCCCCAAACAACTACCAATGCAATTCGAGAAATTCCTCTGTAATAATGATAGGGCACTTTATGAACCCAATAAATTATGATGAATCCCATGAAAATGTGAGCCAAATGAGTGAGTAAATAACTTAAGGTGTTTCCGGTGCCGTGATTCATATATGCCAAATTGCTGCTGGCACTAAAAACAGGCATAAATGAAAATAGGGCTAATAAGGCCACGAATGTCCAGATTACCTTATCACCTTTAAGATTATTTATCAGCTCTTTCATTTGATTTTTGATTTTAATAAAAACAAATTTTATAGGTTTATCACCGCGCTTTTAAATTGGTTGCCTCTGTCTTCATAGTTTTTAAATAAATCAAAACTTGCACATGCAGGCGATAACAAAACGGTGTCACCTTTTTCAGACAAACGTTGTGCCATTTTCACAGCATTATTCATATTATCAACCTCTAGCATGACTTCAACTACATTTCCGAACGTGTCGATAATTTTTTTGTTATCAATTCCAAGACAAATTATGGCTTTAACTTTTTCTCTAACTAAGGGCATTAATTCTTGATAATCATTTCCTTTATCAACACCTCCAACAATCCAAATTGTTGGCGATTTCATGCTTTCTAATGCAAAAAATACCGAGTTAACGTTGGTTGCTTTGGAATCGTTAACATATTGCACGCTTTCAATTTTCATTACTTTTTCTAGTCGATGTTCAACTCCTTGAAAAGTTTGCAAACTTTTTCTGATGGTTTCTTTTCTAACTTTCATCAATTTTGCAGTAGCACTTGCAGCCATTGCATTTTTCAAATTGTGGTTTCCTTCTAATGAAATTGTTTCAATATCTAAATTAAACTCTTCGTTGTCAATCATAATTTCCATGTTGTTGTTTTTTATAAATGCCCCTTTTTCAAATGTTTTGGTTAATGAAAATGGAATTAATTGTGCTTTTGTATTATTATTTGTAATCCAATTTTTTATTGACTCATCGTCTGCATCATAAATAAAAAAATCGTTTTGAGATTGATTCATAGTTATTCTGAATTTAGACGAAATGTAATTTTCATATTTATATTCGTATCGATCTAAATGATCTGGACTAATGTTTGTTAAAATTGCTATATGTGGGCAAAAATTTAT
>CAIXNQ010000168.1 GCA_903920835.1 uncultured Bacteroidota bacterium
AAAAATATGTATCGGTTGACATGTCAACATGCCCATAATAAAAAAAATATGTATCGGTTGACATGTCAACATGCCCATTTTAAAAAAAATATGTATCGGTTGACATGTCAACATGCCCATAATAAAAAAAATATGTATCGGTTGACATGTCAACCTGCCCATTTTAAAAAAAATATGCATCGGTTGACATGTCAACCAGTATCTATTTTTTTTTGATAAAAATATTTTTTTTGATACATCTACTAAATATTATTTTTGAATAATGATAACAATTTTTAAGATATTTAAATTTATATTCAAAATGTAAATAATTTATATAAAGCTTGATATAAAATAAAAATTAACCATTTACATCAAAACATTTACATTTTATTTTATTGCTATATTAAAATCAATATTTCTATGTTTGTAATGTTTTAAAAACAACAAAAATCATTAGTGCTTTGTTCTATATCACATAATAATTAAAATCTACATGAAAAACTTTTTCAAAACATTTAATATTAAGCAACTTTCAGTATTTTTTATATTTATATTTTCAATTGCTAGCTATTCGCAACCGCAACGTACTATAGATTTTACAAAATGTAATGCTGTTTTAAAAATTAATGCTTCTGATAAAAAAGTTAGTGGACAAGTTACTTATGTTTTTAATGCTAAAACAATAAATGATAGTATTAGTATTGATGCTAAAAACATGACCATAACAAATTTTAAGGTTAATAACAAAGTGACTTTATTCAAAAACAATTCAAAAACCATACGTTTTGTTGACAACTACAACAAAGGAAATAATATTATATCTTTTGATTATGAAGCAACGCCCAAACAAACTTTGTATTTTGTTGATAGTCCTGACGGTAAGCAAATATGGACTCAAGGACAAGGAAAATACACCAGCCATTGGTTTCCGAGTTTTGATGATGTAACAGAAAAACTTGAGTTTAGCATTTCAATAATTTATGACAAAGCCAGTCAAGTTGTGTCTAATGGTGTTTTGATTAGCGAAACTGCACAAAGCGATAGCACCGTGCTTTGGAATTATCAGATGGATCACCAAATGAGCAGCTACTTGTTAATGTTAGCCATCGGGAATTATGAAAACACGGCAATTTCATCTGAATCGCATTGTCCATTGCAGTTTTTTATTGAACCAAATGACAAACCGAAATTTGAACCCACGTTTCGACATTCTAAAGCCATTTTTGATTTTTTAGAAAAAGAGATTGGTGTTAAATATCCTTGGAAAATTTACAAACAAATACCTGTACGTGACTTTTTGTATGCCGGAATGGAAAATACAACCGCTACGCTCTTCTCTCGAGACTTTGTAGTAGATAGCATTGCCCGTAACGACCGTAACTATACTAACGTAAATGCGCACGAATTAGCTCACCACTGGTTTGGGGACTTAGTGACTGCACAAACGGGCAAGGATCATTGGTTGCAAGAAGGTTTTGCAACATTTTATGCCTTGTTGGCAGAAGAACAGCTTTATGGCGAAAATTATTATTTTTGGAAACTCTATGAAATGGCTGAAGATTTGCAAAAAGCAAGCCAAAACGATCGTATTCCAATATTGAGCGAAAAAGCCAGTAGCTTGAGCTATTACCAAAAAGGTGCGTGGGCATTGATTGCTTTACGAAACGATGTAGGTAATGCTGCATTTAAAAAAATTATTAAAAAATACTTAGAAACCTATTCGTATGAAACGGCAACTACAGCAGATTTTTTAGAAATTGTAAAGAAAGTAACCAATTATGATACGGCTACATTTCAAAAAGTATGGTTAGAAAGCACTTCATTTCCAGTTGACATTGCACTTAATTATCTAAAAAAAAGTAAATGTATTCAAGACTACTTTGCCATTGCAGAAATGAAAGATCAATCAATACAAAACAAAGAAGCTTATTTTCTTTCAATAATAAATGATTCGGTTACCTACTCCCCTACTAAAGTTGAAATAATTTATCAGCTGCAAGACGCTTCATTTGATGCGAAAAAGAAAATTATAATGGCGGCAATGGCAACAAATGATTTACAAATTAGACAAGCTATAGCACAAAACGTGACGACTTTTCCAGATGATTTTAAAAAACAATATGAAACACTGTTGACCGACCGTTCCTATATTACAAATGAAATAGCGCTTAAAGTACTCTGGTCAAATTATCCCGACGAACAAGCAGATTTGTTAGAAAAAACTAAACATTGGATTGGATTTAATGACTATAACTTGCGGATTGAATGGTTGACACTTGCCTTGCGGACAAAAGCCATTGCAACTGATGCTAAGCTAAAATATTATAATGAACTGCTGCTGTATGCCAGCCCAAAATTTGAAAGCAACACCCGACAAAACGCATTGACCAATCTTATTTTTCTAGATAAAAATGACCAAAACTACCTCATCTTTTTAGTAAATGCTTTGATACATCCCAAGTGGCAGTTCACTAAGTTTGCTCGAGAAAAAATTAGAGAAATGCTCAAAAACAAAAGTCATAGAACATATTTTGAAAGCCTATTAAACAAAGAATCTAGTGATGAAATTAAAATTTTAAGCAAGTTGTTGCAAGAAAAAAGGGATTAGACAAAGTCTAATCCCCCCATAACTAAAAAAACAACGGTTGGTTAATATAATTTTGGTTTCAGATACACTGTCACCTGTTTGATTGTTCCTGTGCGGTTAAAGATTTCTGACGAAACTTCTTGATTTAATTTGTTTCCAGAATAAGTTGATATTGCATCATTAGCATCTACAACTTCTATCTTGTTTTCGCTTGAAAGATAATATATAAATGGGACTTGACAATAAGTAAACGCCAAAGAATACGATTTTAATTTAATTTTAAGAAAGCTATTTGCCACCGAATAATATTCAAATTGTTGTTGATTATCACAAAATTCAGAGGCACGCAACAATCCCGGATTAAAAACAATAGCCCCTTCAATGATTTGAATGCCCAATTCTCCAAATCGAGCAATGATGTCTTCCTTCACTTGTCCGGTCATTCCGGGTTGCTTCGCGCCACCATGCCCTGGTGTATGCGAATAGGCATCTGTAGGGAAGGCACCAAAGAGTTCGGGTGATTTATTAAATCCTATGCCCGCTCTAACGTCGTAATAATGTTGAATTAATTGTCCTAAAGTAACTTCGTCTTCGTTACTGCCCAAGGCATTAAAATAAGTCTCGCTGATGGCAAGTAATAGTTTAGAAACCATGTGCCAATAGATACACCCTAACCCTTCAAAACCGTAAAAAGTTCCAGAACGACCAGTGAATGACTGATGATCGAATACTTTTTCAAAAACGTTTAGCGCATCATGCAGCTGTTGTTGGTCAAAATTATATTTGTTTTGAACAGATTCAAGTGCCAACTTTAGGTCGGCGGCATTTCTAAAGCTACCGTTAAAGTGATATATGCCTTCAATATCCCGATAGAATATCTTTTGCTCGGTTTCTGAATCTAATTTTTTCAGTAATGAACAGTTTTCAATGAGTTCGGCAGGGATGTTATTTTTATCAACAAAACGCTTCAGTTGACGGTCTGGATAGAGCATATAACTGTATTGGTCTTCACGAAACATGGCGCTTTTCTTGAGTGCATCGAGCACTTTAATAGCGTCTTTGGCAGATAGAACTCCTGCACTCAAGACAGCTACTTGTCCTTCGAGCATTTCATATAAATAACGAATCGAAAGTGCATCGCCCTGAAATGAAATCAAGTTATAAGAATGAAACAAATCATCAGCCCGTTTATTGTTTTGGATTGTTTTATCGATATGTTTCAATGTCACTTTAAAAAAATCAATAATTTTTTGGGTCTTTACTGTGGCTTGTTGTTCAGAAAAACCATTTTGATAAACCGTTTGCCTGAAATCACTCCCAGATTGCCCCAAAAGATCAACCATCATACGTCGTCTTTGTTCAGTAAAACCTACGACAAGCACAGTTTCAAACTGAACAAATAGGTCATGAACTGCATTTAACAAAGTTTCCATTTCAATAGCTATGGTCACTGATTCGTTAGCTGTATTCTCATAGAGATCGATGCAAAAATCTAACATTCTACGGATGTGGTAGAGTGTCACCATAGATACGCCATTGCCCACAAGCGCATTGTTAGCATCATTCCATTCCGGACGTTGCGTATTGAGCCAAATTCCAGCGTCAGGAATATAGTTGGTTAATTTTGCAAGCAACATGGCAAGTAATTTTTCGGTAAAAGTTACTTGCAACACCTTGTTTTCGCTGTTCCAAATTAATTTTCCATCGCTTCCAATTTGGTTTACACGGTCTAAAGCTATTTTTTCGGCATCAAAATCAAACAGTATCGTGTCGAATGGGTTTTGAACTAAATCTTGATAGGGTTTTATTCTGTAAGGCACGTTGGCGTAGGCAAAAATTACATCGGTTAACATGGTATCTAATAGTCCGGGATGGTATTTTTTAGATATTTCTAAGAATTTCTGTAGGTAAATAATTTGATGATCACCCCAGTAACCGATATTTGCCCAAGGGTCATGTGGATCGGGCGACTCCCAATCGATACCAGAGCGTGTAATTCTGTAAGGATTGTAGCCATCAAAGGTAGAAGCATTTAAAAATTTGCTTATCATGCTTTCTACAAAGGAAGGGAATGACAAACTGAGGGCTTCCCAGTTCTGGAATATGTCTCTCCAGTTTCCTTGATAATTAAGACTCTTCGAGCCATTGTCTTTCTTCATTAAAATAGAAAAAAGATTCCAAGGTCGCGAAGGATCTCCATGTCGTCTAGAAAAAGATAGTGGCAAATACTCGTAACAAAGTCTGATGAGCTGCGTATTATAGGTGTTTTTCGCAAGATCATGTAGTGTTGCATAATCAAATTGATTGCCTAACGTTTGAATTATGTTCGAATAATTTTTAGCATATTCTTTGTTCGCCGTATTTAGAAAATCTAAAAAATCTGCTGTATCAATGACATAGTTGTTCTCGAAAATTCCGCCCCGCATCACGTTGAACAACACGTTAGCCAAGTGTCTATTTTCACTTAACTTGTCGTTGGTCAGTTGCAACCCGTCGGCAGCAGCAATTATTTTAATCAGTTCTTCGGTACATTTAGCAACATTTGCCAAGACGGCAGCCGAAATGTCGGTTGCGTTGTTGATATTGTTTTTGAGTGCAACAACATCACCTGCATTAAGGTTCAATTCGGCAACAATTAACCATTGGTGCTCTTGTTGTGGAGTCAATTCCAGTGTTGCATTAACAAAGTAGGCACCTCTAGTAGCTCTGATATCGGTTTCTTCAGTACAAGTTTCCCCGTTTCTAAATTGATTAATTTGATTTGATGACAAAAGTACTTTAGCATCTGGTAACCCAGTTGACCAAACAGCATTAGTGGTCAATGCCTCACTAGGTTCTGCTTTGTCAACAATAACCGAGCTCAACATGAACAAGCCTATTTTTGTTCCAAAAACCAACTCGTTTTTTTTGTAAGCGTCCACTAAATTGCTGTAAGATAACTGTAGCGACTTGTCTATGCCCGCAGGAAGAATGTTTTGAATACCGTCCAAAATTTCTACTCCACAATTATTTTCAGAAAGGTTTGTAATCTTCGATTGTTTTACAAATCCATAAATTTCGGAGTTCATCCACTCGTAAGTAAATTTCAATTCAAGATCATGATTGATTTCTTCAAAGATGATTTTATTGCCGTAAATGCTTTTGTAGATGTTGCGCTCTGTTTTGTATATTCCTTCATAATTTGATGAGAAGGGTTCCCAGAGATAGGTATTGCTATTTTTTTCTATTAACAAGATGGTCTTGCTACCAGTTATTGCGGAATTATCCTGAATTTTATCGACGGTATAATATGGAAATAACGCATTGTCTGGATCTCGACGACCTGCGCTTAATGCACCATTGCTAGAAATAAACATCCAGTGATCGGAGTTGCTAACGATGGTCATAAAAAAAGAATCCATCTGATCAAAATTCTCAATTTTGTAGTAAGATTCTTTGTTTAGGGTAACGAAGTTACCAGTTATTGTATTGTTTTTAGACTGTAAAGTACAATTTCCAATTAGAATTTTTTTTTTCATAAGGTATTAATTCCGATGAATAAAAGGTGAGAATATTAAAAACTAACGCAGTTCGTAAACCCGAACATAATCAATAATGAATTTTTGAGAATTAACTGATGGATCAACCTCTTTTCCCATTCCGCCGCCCATAGCAAGATTGAGAATGATGTTTTGTGGTTTGTTGTAGGGCCAAGTTAAATCGTTTTTGGTGTCTTTATATTCAAAATATTTCTTGCCGTCAACGTAGATAATTAAACTATTTGGCAGCCATTCGACGGTGTAGTCATGAAATGTATTGGTCATGTCGTTCATTTCAGTAGTTGCCGTGATTTGGTTGCCTAATTTAAAATAATAAGCACCACAGTGCACCGAAGCATGGTTAATTCCGTTGCCCGTAGTTGGGTTAATTTCGTAACCAACGTTTTCTAAAACATCTACTTCACCGCAATAGGGCCAAGAGATTTCGTCTTGATAAGCGTCACCCAAAAGCCATCCAGCAGCCCAAGTTCCTTTTCCGGAAGGGACTTTAGCACGGAATTCAATCTTGCCATATAAAAAACTTTGTTTTCCTCTTGTGGTCAATCTGGCGGAAGTCCAATTGGCATTGTCTTTGTTACGAATGGCTTCGATAATTAAATTTCCATTCTCTTGACGTGCATTTTGAATCTTTTTGTCAGTATAAAATTGCAACTCATTGTTTCCCCAACCCCAGTCACCAAAATCATAAGTCCATTTTGATTGGTCTGGCAAACCTTTTCCGTTAAATTCATCACTCCACAAAAGCTTCCAATTTTTACCTGAAGTGTTTGAAGTAATAACTTTTGGCGTTGCAACACGATCTTGAATAAGTACAAATTCTATTTTGTCTAGTATAAAGTTCGTGTTTTCAGAATGAAATTTAATTAAATGCGAAGAAGCTGTCAATGGAAAACCTTGTTTTTGTAAAGCTGTCGAAGTTCCGGAAAGCAACATATTTCCAGTAATGTTATAGCAACGACTGTCTTTATTATCGGCATAATCTTCAATCCAGCAAACAGACGGAGAATTATCGGTATTTTTCGCATAAACATTTACTTGATAACGCCCCGATTTTGGTATTGCAACCAGATAAGTCATCCAAGAATTAGCAGCTTTTGTTTTAACGAAAGAATTTGTTCCATTAGATTCCGACATTAATTCAACGCTTCCTGAAGTAGCTACAAAATTTTCGGCTTCAACGGTGATTACATTTGGTTTATTTTCTCTGTTTTTAGCTTTTTGAAAAGGAGCACATTGCAGAAAACCGTAAGTTAATGCTAGCAATCCGATAGTTTTAAAACTTCTTACATTAAAATTCATCTGGTTTGATTTAGAATAGAACAGTAAACTTGTTACGTTCTATTTATTTTATTATTTTTATTCTTTTACTAGTATCGCTTCGAGTTCTTCGAGCGATTTTCCTTTAGTTTCTGGCAACAATTTCATAATTGAAATTAATCCTATGAATGCAAAAATGCCATAGATTAAAAATGTCCAAGTGCTTCCTAATCTTGCCAATTCCCAAGGAAAAATTAACTGCACTAAAAAGCTCACTGCTGAATTAATAAATCCAACGAATGAAATGGCAATACCTCGAATGTTATTTGGAAAGAGTTCTGAAAACAAAACCCACATTACTGGCCCTAATGAAATCGCAAATGAAGCAACAAAGCCTAAAATTCCGATTAAAATTAAAGTTGCATTCATAGAAATTGCAGCAGAAATAAACTCAGATTCATATTTTTTTTGAACCTCTTCTCCGACAGTTTTAGAAATGGCAGCTTTGTATTCTGTATCGCTTGTAAAAGTTTTGCCTTTTAAAGCATTCAATTGAATTAAATTTATTTCTTTTGGAAGTTTAGCGATAGAAGCATCTGTTAGCGTATAAGTTGCAGCATTGAAACTATAAGCCAATAAAAACATACAAACTGCAATTCCGCTAACTCCTATTGCCAACAAAGGTTTGCGACCTAATTTGTCGATTAATGCCATAGCCACAATAGTAAAAACCACGTTGATTAATCCGACTAAAATGGCTTGAATAAACGATGCGTCAGTTCCAATTCCAGATTGTTCAAATATCATCGGTGCGTAGAAAAAAACCGAATTAATTCCTGTAATTTGTTGTAGGATTGCCATGATAATTCCGATAGACATTACCAATTTCATAGAAGGTTTAAGCAATTCTTTGATAGATGTTTTTTCTTTTGGTTTTGAATCTTCTTCAATACTTTGTTTTAGTTCATTAACCATATTGATTGCAGTGTCTTCATCGCCTAGTTTTTTCATTATAGTCATTGCTTCATCAAATCTACCTTTCATAATCAGCCATCGTGGACTTTGAGGAACAATAAAAAGCAAGAAATAATATAAAACTGCAGGAAAAAACTCAATTCCTAACATCCATCGCCAGCTGTATTCACGAAGTCCAAGTGTTTTTACCCATGCGGCATCAGAAAGAGCTAAATGAACAATTAGATAATTTGTAAAAAATGCTACAGAAATTCCGACAACAATATTTAATTGATTGAATGAAACCATTTTTCCTCGTTTTTCTGCTGGAGAAATTTCGGCGATATACATTGGAGCGAGAATTAAAGAAACACCAACTCCTATTCCAGCAATCAATCGAGCAATTACTAAAACCAAAAATGAAGGGGCAATTGCAGACAATAAAGCTGAAAAAGCATATAAAAGAGCAGCATATTTCAATACAGATTTTCTTCCTAACTTATCGCTTAAAGGTCCAGCAAACATCATTGCTAAAGTTGCGGTTAACGATAAAGAAGCAACGGCCCAACCGAGCTCTAATTTTGATAAATGAAATTCTGGTTCTATATATTTAACAACTCCCGAGATTACAGAAGCATCAAAACCCATTAAAAAACCACCCATTGCTATTACTAAAGCATAAAGCGCAACAGAACTTTTGTTTGACTTCATATTTTTAAATTTATATTTATAATTGGTTACTTGGTTAATTCGATTAAAAACATTTGTATATTAAATAGTAAAAACAAGAAGGCCAGAATCCCGACATTCTTGTTTTATACTGATTTATTTATTGGTAAACTCTCACGTAGTCAATTTCCATGGTTGATTGATTGAAAGCAGGATCAATTGATCCTCCAAAATTTCCACCCATAGCAACATTTAGAATTAAGAAAAAGTCGCCATTAAAGGGTAATGATGATTGATTTACGAAGGAATGATATATTACATTATCAACATAAAACTTAATATAACTTGGTGTCCAAACTACTTTATATAAATGAAAACCTGTACTAGCTCCTGAAACTGTTGTAGTATTTGTAACTGAACTTCCCCCTGAATGGTTTGGATAATGTAACGAAGCAAAAACCTTATCTGGATTATTACCTACCATTTCCATCATATCAATTTCTCCACATGCTGGCCATGTTTGGGTTGGATAATTCTTGCCAAGCATCCATATTGCTGGCCAAGTACCTCCTCCTGTAGGAAGTTTTGCACTCACTTCTACTTTACCATAAGTAAAAGCAAATTTGTTTTCACTTTTTAACCTAGCAGAAGTAAAATCAGCGCCACCGACAGATTCTCTTTTAGCGGTAATTTTTAAACTTCCATTTTGAACTATTACGTTATTAGAAGATGTGCTGTAATATTGTTTTTCGCTATTTCCCCAGCCACCAGCACCTGTTTCAAGACTCCATTTTGTAGGGTCTGGCGCACCGTCAATATTAAATTCATCTGAAAAAGCTAACTGAGTATAATCTTGATCTGGTACTTGAATTGGTTTGATAGTTGTAAAGATAAAATACCAAGCAGATGCATGAGAAGCACCATCTGGCGTGAAAGCTTCTTGCGTTGATCTAACTACCATTCTGTTTTCAGTTATTGACATGATTTCATAAGTACTTGTTCCTGTATAGAAGCCCATAAATCCTCCATCAGACAATGTCATTACTGTGCCTCTTTTTTTATCCGAAGTAACTAAAGATTCAGAAGGACTAAAAGTCACATTTTTTGTGCCTGTTGCAGCTGGCAAACTAAATGAAGCGCAGGTGTCGTTATATTGATGAGTATTTGTTAAACCTACCAAACTTAAATATTCTCTATTAACTAAAGAAGTTCCATTGTTATTTAATTGAAACTGTAAATTACTTCCTTGTTTTGTAAAGGTCAAAACATCATCATATAGACAAGTAGTATTTGGATTAAAAACCACAGATTGATATTCATTTGCCCAATAATTTTGAGTGATGTCTGTATTGTTAATTCCTTCTCCCAAATGACCAACTTCAGATGCTGACCAGTACCAGTCTTTATGTGTTCCGCCTGTCAAAAAACCTAATGCTTCATCGTCTGTGAAATTGAAGTAAACAGTAACATTAAGAGTAGTTGTTATAGAAACACCTCCTTTTCCAGAAGCAGAAATGGTAACAGTATAAGTATTCGTTCCTGGTTTTTTAAATCTATGCGTATTTATTCCGCTAGGAACATTTAGAATATCTGATCCGTCACCAAAATCATATTTGTATGAAATGGCATTGTCTGCTGTTGCTGAAAATTTAACGTTTCCAGAACCATCACCGTCTGGTAACAAAGGGACAGATTTACCAATTATTTCTGCTGTAACGTTTAAATTACTTGGAGTTGAAATGCTTCCAAATGTTTTGCTTTCTTCTTGGCAATTGGTCATCAAAAATGCAAAAGCAAATGATACTATAGATACTATTATTCTTTTCATTTTTAATATTTTAGTTAGTTAGTATTATGTCGTCAAAATAAAAGGTGAAATTTGGAGAACCATCACCAGTTGTACCGTTGTCAAAAATAAAAACTAATTTGTGATATTGTTGATTTGTAGGCACCGCAGAATAGTCAAAGGTTAAAGTTTCCCAAGTGTTTGCGACAGTTGTAAGCATTTGTTGCTCATAACTAATTGCGGCATTGGTAGCGTTTTCAACTTTAAGAAGAAATTTTGCCCCTACTCTAGGAGAATAAACTTTTACTTTAAATTTTTTATTAACACTAAAATCAATTGCTGAAGACAACTGAATCAAGCTTCCTCCCCAAACTTGACCTGGACTTTTGACCATTTTAATTACTTTTGAACTTGTATTAATTCCTCCTGGAAATGGATTTGTGATTCTCGTACATACACCACCATCGAAAGGAACAAAATTGTAATTTAAAGTTGTTGATTCAAAATCCAAAGGCAAGCCAATTTGTGCAGAATAAGTAACTGTTACCGGTTGCGTTATTGGAGTAGAAGTAGCAACACCATTTGTTATTGCAATTACAGTTACAGTATAAGTTCCTGCACTATTATATATGTGCGAAACTGTATCTCCTTCTTGAAATATAACCGGAGTATTTGGCGATTCTCCAAAATAAACTTTGAAACCACTTTCTAAATCAGCTTTAGCTTTTACATCTACACCTAAAGTATTTAAAGTTTGATTAGTTACCGTAGCAACAAAGTTTGTAGGAGCAACAAACGTTACCGTTACTGGCAAAGTTGTTTCGGCTTTTTTACCATTTAAAGTTGAGCCTACAATTCTTACTTGAAAAGTACCTTCTGAATAAATATGAGAATCAGATTTTCCTGGAGTAACATAAGTAGGTGAAGTTGTTCCGTCGCCATAATAGATTGCAAATTGAGTTATACCCTCTCCTTTTGGAGTTATTGTAACCATTCCTGAATTGTCTTGTTTAACAGACATAATCGCCGATATTCCCGATGGTGCAGCTACTGCATCTACGTTTGGAACATCACTGCCTTTTGTGCATCCTATGAAGAATGTTAACACAATTAGACTTAAAAGAAAAACTATTTTTTTCATAATTATAAATTTTTAATATCCTGAATTTTGACCCCAATTGCCGTTTGAGAACTGAATTTCTTCATAAGGAATTGGAAATACTTCGTTTTTGTTTGATGTAAAGCCTGTAATTTTTTGAGCCGCTTTTCCTGTACGAACCAAATCAAAGAATCTATGCCCCTCGCCCATTAATTCTACTCTTCGTTCTGCTAGAATAAAATCGGTTAAAGCTGGACCAGTAACTATAATTGCGTGATTGTTGTCTCCAAAAGCTCTTGCTCTAACTAGGTTTAAATAGGTCTGAGCTTTAGTATCACTTAATCCACCTCTATTATAAGCTTCTGCTGCCATTAACAAAACGTCTGAATAACGAATAGCTCTGTAATTGTTTGGATTGGTTAAATGCAAATCTCCTTTTGCATCTGCCGATCTTATTCTTGGAATGTATTTTCTGTTAAAATACCCTGTGTGTTTATAACCTGTTCCATAACCAACACCACTGTTGTTTACTGACCAAGAAACTATATCTAGGATTGTTACATCTTTTCTTTTGTCGCCTGCTTCAAACGCATCAACTGCACTTTTAACAGGAACATTAAAGCTAAAACCATCAGAAAATAATGGACCAGAATAATTTCTAACACCGCTAAATCCTACTGCTACGTTACCTGAACTGCATTGCAAACAACCGAAATCAGCACCTTTAGCATCGCTATATTGTACTTCAAAAACAGATTCTGTTCCGTTTTCTCCTGACTCTTCAAACAATGTATTGTAATTGCTTACCAAAGTATATTTTCCTGAATTAATTACTTGTTCTAAAACACCAGCAGCATTTCCAAACTTATTTTGATAAAGATACACTTTACCAAGTAATGCCTGTGCAGCTCCTTTAGTTGCTCTTCCTGTTTCTGGAGCAGTATCGCTCATATTATCAATAGCAAATAACAAATCTGATTCGATCTCTGCATAAACATCGGCGGTTGATGAACGTGGAATGTTTTTTTCATCGTTTAATTTAAAACGTTTGTCGCCGCTTAATGGAATTCCGCCAAACCATTTTACCAATTCAAAATGAAAATAAGCTCTAAGAAAACGTGCTTCGCCAATAATTTGGTTTTTACCTTGAAAATCCGTTTTGTCTTTGAATTCAAGAATATAATTTGCTCTGTTGACACCCGCAAACATCCAATCCCATAGGTTTTTTAAATTGCTATTTACCGAAGTGTGGTTCATGTTGTCGATTTGCTGAATACCAGGATTGTCATTTGCACTTTCTCCTCCCGACAAGGTATTGTCTGAAGCAATTTCACCCATCATTACGTTAATATAAGTTGAAGCCAACATTGCGTAAGTTGAAACTAAGGCATTATAATAATCTTCTTTTGAGTTGAAATAATTTTCAGAACTTAGTGTATAAACTGGTTCACGTTCTACAAAATTATCAGAACATGAAATAGCTAATGATGCTATAGTAGCAATCAATAAAATTGTTTTTATTATATATTTTTTCATTTTAGTACGTATTAAAATGTTAAATTAAGTCCACACATATAAGTTTTCGGAACTGGATAAAAGCCGTAATCAATTCCGCCACCAATTCCTGCACCATTTGTTGCAGCTGGATCATAACCTCTATATTTGGTAAACGTATAAAGATTATTTACACCTGTATAAACTCTGAATTTAGAAATTCCGATTTTCTCTGAATACTTCTTATTAATTGTATAACCTAATTGAATGGTTTGGATTCTAAGAAATGATGCGTCTTCAACAAAATAATCTGAAAACAAATTGTTGTTTGTGGCATCTGTAGTAACTCTTGGTACAGTAGTACTTGTTCCTTCTCCTGTCCATCGCCCTAAAACATAATTTAATTTGTTTAAGTCAGATGCTGTACGCTCATAATTGCGTACCATTTTATTTCCTACTGAAGCATAAGCATAAGATACAAAATCAAAGTTTTTGTAATTTAAATTAATATTGAAACCCATTGTATAATCCGCTATTGGTTTTCCGATAAACGTTCTGTCTTTTTCATTGATTACACCATCACCATTCAAATCTTTGTATCGAATATCTCCAGGAGCTGTCGCTGCTCCTAATGTTGATTGGGAAGCGTGCGCATTGATTTCAGCTTGATTTTGAAAAAT
>CAIXNQ010000169.1 GCA_903920835.1 uncultured Bacteroidota bacterium
AATGAACAAAAATTTTATTAAATAGATATAATTCTCGAATACAAATCGAAATATTGATAATATTTCAAATCTTTATAAATTTAAGTTTATAATATTTAGCTATATGTTAAATAGAAATTTACTTACGATTCATAATAGTATTTAACCATTAGACTTTGGTAATTTTAAGTACCCAAAAAACTATTTTTTTATAGGATAAATCATAAAAAAAACTATTTTTGTGCTTTAAATAATTTTATGATGAAAAAAACAATCTCATTACTTACTATATTTATATTATTAGCCTCTTGTTCAAACGATGTAAAGTTTAACGACCCAGGATTTCAAGTCTATAAAAACAACACTTTAATAAAACCAACTAATGTAGTTGCTTATAAATCTGTATCAACTGGAGTTGTGAGTATTCAAGCATCTACCGATGTTGAAAACATTTCGATGTTAATTACGAATTCTTATGTTGGTTCTTATTATTTAGGAACAAGTAATTCAAACACTTTAGCAACCTATAATTCTGTTAGTAATGGTGTAATTTACAATTATTCAACTACTCCCAAAAGAGGTTCTATTAATAGAATATCAAGCATTGTAACTCCAGGTAGTGGATATACATCTAGTTCAGCAGCTCAAACAACAACAACGGGTGGTGGAACAGGTTTAGTAGTATTGACTACTGCTAGTAATGGAATTGTGACTAGTGCAAAAATTGTCACACCTGGTAACAATTATTTTCCAGGGGATTTAGTTACAATTAATGGTGGAAACAATCAAGCTTCATTTTATGTTGAAAATACTGTAGGAACCAATGGCGTAATAACAATTACAGACAGTTCTAACGGGACCATTTCGGGCTCATTCAAATTTAATGCTTTAAACACCGACACTTCATTAACTTCACCTGATGTTTTAAATTTTACAAATGGTGCATTTTATAAAATTCCATTAATTTCAATGCCCTAAATTAATAGGATTTAACGATTTTCAAAACCATCTCTATTGAGATGGTTTTTTTTATTTTCAACTTAATAAGATTAATTTAACTTGTTTATAGTTGTTTAGAATAAAAAACAACTACATTTGTTAAATATTTAAAATAGTACTTATGAACATTTTTGTTGGAAGTCTTCCATTCAGTATTGAGGAAGCAGATTTAAGAGAGTCTTTCGAGGCTTATGGTGCAGTTGATTCTGTAAAAATTATTACAGATAAATTTACTGGAAGAAGTAAAGGATTCGGTTTTGTTGAAATGCCAAATGATAGCGAAGCTCAAAAAGCAATTGACGAATTGAACGGGGCAACTGTTCAGGGGCGTGCAATTGTTGTAAATAAATCAGAACCAAAACCAGAAGGAGAAAGAAGAAGCTTTAACAACAACCGTGGAGGTGATTCACGTGGAGGTTTCAGCGGCGGAAACAACCGTGGTGGAGGAAACAGAGGAGGATACTAAAATCTTTATTTTGTTGTGAAGTAGTTTTACTTCTAAAAAAATTAAAAACCATTCAAACATTAGTTCGAATGGTTTTTTTGTTTTCAATCATCAGTAATGAATTACTTTTAATAAAAACCACAAATTGGTAATCAATTTCTAAATTCCAGTTTTGTATATTTGTTTCGTTGTTTTAAACAACAACTTGTAATCGATATAAAAAAATAAAATGCTCAGTAAAGAAGATATTGCCAAAAGAATAGCCAAAGAAGTAAAAGACGGCTATTATGTAAACCTCGGAATCGGCATTCCGACACTGGTTGCTAATTATGTGCAACCTAATATTTCAGTAGAATTTCAAAGTGAAAACGGCGTTTTAGGCATGGGTCCTTTTCCGTTTGAAGGCGAAGAAGATGCCGATTTAATAAATGCCGGAAAGCAAACCATCACTACGCTGCCCGGCGCAAGTTTTTTTGATTCAGCATTTAGTTTCGGAATGATTCGTGGGCAACACGTAGATTTAACTATACTTGGCGCCATGGAAGTTTCTGAAAATGGCGACATTGCTAATTGGAAAATCCCGGGCAAAATGGTCAAAGGAATGGGCGGCGCTATGGATCTCGTAGCCTCTGCCGACAATATTATTGTAGCCATGATGCACGTAAACAAAGCCGGCGAAAGCAAAATATTAAAACAATGTAGTCTGCCATTAACCGGCGTTGGCTGCGTTAAAAAAGTGGTCACAGAGCTAGCTGTTCTTGAAGTAACCCCCAATGGTTTTAAACTTTTAGAACGTGCTCCAGGAGTTTCTGTGGAGCATATTATTGCCGCCACCGAAGCCCATTTAATCATTGAAGGCGACATTCCTGAAATGGAAATTGCATAAAATTATTGTTCAGCACAAAATTAAGTGTGTTTTTAATCTATAAACCATTAAGAAATTAAAGGTCATTAAAACTTAATGCTACTAAATTTCTTAATGGTTTTGATTTCAATTCCTATTCACTTTTAAAAACATGCTATTGTAGAACCTCAATTTTATGTTTTATTTTATCTCAAAATCTGCATTTATTACCCTACTATTTAAATCAAAAACATGAGTTTTCCTAAAGTAATTTTAAAACCCGGCAAAGAAAAATCTTTACAGCGAAGACACCCTTGGGTTTTTAGTGGTGCTGTTTATGGCGTGAGTCAAGAAATTGAAGACGGCGAAATTGTGACTGTAACCGACAGCAAAGGAATCCATTTAGGCACTGGCTATTTTAGCGATAAAGGCAGCATAGTGGTTCGGATTCTTGCTTTTGATAGCGAACCTTTTGATGCTGATTTTTGGCACAAAAGACTTCAAGCTGCTTGGGATTTAAGACTTCAATTAATCGACATTGAGACCACCAATGCCTTTAGAGTTATTCATGGCGAAGGCGACGGAATTCCGGGATTGATTATTGATTATTACGACAAAAACTGGGTTATTCAAGCCCATTCTACTGGAATTTTTAATCAAATAGAACAGATTTCGGCAGCGATTCAGAATCATTTTGCGCCGTTTTGCGAGACTATTTATTGCAAAAGCAGCAGCACTTTGCCCCACACCGGAACCGATTTTTTCTTGTTTGGCAGCAAAACCGAAACCATGGCTCAAGAAAACAATATTAAGTTTATTGTAAACTGGGTCGAAGGTCAAAAAACGGGCTTCTTTCTTGACCAACGCGACAACAGAAAGCTACTCGCCCATTATGCCAAAAACAGAAAAGTGCTCAACACCTTTTGTTATACGGGTGGTTTTTCTATCTATGCCATGAGTGCGCAGGCAAGCCTAGTAACTTCGGTAGATATTTCTGAAAAAGCGGTCGATTTAGCGACCAAAAATATGGAACTCAATTTTGCCAATTCCAATCATAATGCTGTGGCTGCCGATGTTTTTCAGTTTTTGAAAGAGCATGACCAAATGTATGATTTAATAGTGCTCGACCCACCCGCTTTTGCCAAAAGCATCAAGAGTAAACACACCGCCACTCAGGCCTACAAACGGTTAAACATTGCCGGAATGAAGGCGTTGTCGAGCAAAGGGATATTGTTTACGTTTTCCTGCTCGCAGGTCATTGACGAAACTTTGTTTTATAACACCGTTGCCGCCGCCGCCATCGAAAGTGGCAGAAAAATTAGAGTGCTACACAAACTCACCCAAGGACCCGACCACCCAGTGAACATTTATCACCCGGAGGGTGCCTACTTAAAAGGTTTGGTGCTGTATGTGGAGGAGTGAGTTTTTAATTATGAATTGTGAATTGTGAGTTTTTTTTGCAGAATTGTTTTTTATTAAAAATCGTGGTTTTGAGTTGAATTATTTAAACTGTAAGACCGACAGCTTTTGTCGATATTTCAAACTTTGAAAAAGTAGTATTTTAAAAGTCAAAATCAAATTTCGGAGGATGTTTGTGCGAATAAATAAAATTTTCTACCCCCCCAAAGCAGTTAATTACCTCTTCCCGATTTAAATTTGTCTTAGAATTTGATAAAATAGATTTATAAGAAGAAAACCTAAAGGTCTCAAAATTTTGTTTTATTTCTATTGGATTCAAATGAATATAAATAATCAAATTTTTAAAATAATCTTCTGTATCTATTCGTTTTCTTTTGAAAGGAGATTCTAATAAAGGACCGTGTCTATTGATAACTTTATTATAAGCTTGGCTATAGCTACTTATGAATTTTCCGATTTGTTTGCTAACTATGGAATCAAAAGAATGCAGCCCTTTTACTTGTTTATTACTTTTGTCAAAGTTTGAATTTCCTTGATCACCTTTGTCAAAGTTTGGAACTTTGACAAAGTGGTTTGAGTCTTTGACAAACATTTTTAATTGCTCCTCACTTTTAACACGAATTAAAAAATGAAAATGATTTGGCATTAAACAATAAGCAAATACATCGCAAAATGGATTTAAATAGTAAGCAAATTTCGTCAGAAAAAACAGGTAGTTTTCTTCGTTACAAAATATTCTGCCACTATTAATTCCCCTATTATAGATATGATAATAGGCTTCTGGTACTAATATTTCATTTCTAATATTCATTATATTGTCGTTTTTTTTCTTTTTAAACCTTTGGAACCTTTGTCAAAGTTTGAAACTTTGAAACCTTTGTCAAACTTTGAAACTTTGAAACCTTTGTCAAAGTTTGAAACTTTGACAAAGGTCAAGAATGTTTAAGAAAAAATCAAAAAAGTTGAGAAATTACTCACTACCCTTTCAAAAACCCATATACATAAACCATAGGTTCTGTTTTTTTATTACAAGTACTTTCAGGTTGTTTCAATTTCCAGAGTTCTCGACCTGCATCAAAAACAACGGTGGCGGAAAACTAAAGTTTAAAAACCTTTGTCAAAGTTTGAAACTTTGACAAAGGTTTTAAACTTTGACAAAGGTGACGTTTCAAACTTTGACAAAGGTGTTGATGAAAACAAATCTACTGTTTGTTCTTGCTTGATTTTCCCTTTGATAATCTGTCTCATGAAGTTGCTCTCAAACTTTTCTTTGGCATCGACTTCTTCTTCGGTAAAGTGATTCAGTGGTTGGTGCCAAACTTGCTTTGAATATTGGTGTTAAACAACGTAAACGCCAAATAATCATTTTGAAATTATCTGTCAGTTTACAATAAATAAATAGGAAATAAAAATTGATTACAGTCGTTGGTCTAAGTGATATCAATGCAATGACGAACTGCAAAGAAAATTAATTGTGAATTATGAGTTTTTAGTTTTTAGTTAAGGCGTTTAAAGATTCAAGTCAAAAAAAATCCCAACCAAATTTTCATTAGGTTGGGATTTTTTGTTGAAGCTAAAAAATATTAAGCAGTGGGGCTGATGGAGTTTCCTTCCTCCTCGTTTTCGCCGCTGGGCGTGTTATAAATTATATAATCACTGTATTTGGCTTGGCTCACATCGGCAAAAATTGATTTCCCACGGTTGCTGTTGTCCATCAACATTTCATAGAGTTTGTTAGCTTCAGTTCGGCGAAGTTCCGTTACCGAATTTCGGTCGGTGATTGCTTTCTTTTGTAAATCAATGGTGTTGTCAAAAGTAACAGTCAAAGCGTCTAGGGCAGTAATTTTGGTAGCAGTGAGCCCCTCAGCAGCAAGGTCGGTCAAATATTTATTGGCAGCAGTTTTCATCAATCGGGCGGTGCGCACCAGTTCATCGTCTTTTAATCGACTGATTTCAAATTCGCCAAACTCAATCTGTTTGCCTGGAAAATTTTTAAAAACAATCTGAACCCTACTGATAATTCCACGCATGGCAACTTCGAGTTCGGTTCGGGCATTGTCTTTGTTTTGGGTGGCAGTTTGCTTGATTCCGTCAAGCGTTTCGTCTGAAGGAATGTCTACAAAAGTGTTGATTTGAGCAACAAAAGCGGCACGCTTGGCAGGCGTAAAACCACGATCTGTAAACTCCACAATGTCTCTGTCAATCAAATTGAGCATGTTGTCGCAAAGTTGTTTCAATTTAGCAAACGTAAAATTAAACAAGGAAATAACTTCTTTTTTCATATTTATATTTATTTATAGGTTATTAAATACAGTTTAAATCTGGGAATAAGTAATTATAGTGCGAATATATCAGTATTATTACTTACAAACAAAATAACAGTGTTAAATTATCACAAAATAGCATTAATATGGCAAAAAATCAACTTCAACGAGGCATCTGAATGCTTCAATGAGGCATCTGAATGCTTCAACAAAATATCTGAAAACTTCATTGGAATTATTAAACACTTCAAAACAGTTTTTGAGTAATTCAAGCATTGAAAATGGCAATAATTTAAAAGAAAAAAGCGAATTAAACATTGTTTAATTCGCTTCTTTCTTGTGACATAATTCATAATTCACAATTTATAATTAAAAAGAAGTTCAAAGCGTTTTAGCGTTTTTTACTTTTTGATCCGTAATGGCGATTTGAAGTACTTCGTGCATTTCTTTTACGTAGTGAAAAGTCAAACCTTCGAGATATTCTGCTTTAATTTCGTCGATGTCTCGTTTATTTTCGGTACACAAAATAATTTCTTTAATATTGGCTCTTTTTGCTGCTAAAACTTTTTCTTTCAGTCCGCCTACTGGCAAAACTTTTCCTCTCAGGGTAATTTCTCCAGTCATTGCAATGCTTTTTTTGACCCTTCTTTGCGTAAATAAAGAAACAAGCGAGGTCAACATTGCGATTCCTGCGCTGGGTCCATCTTTCGGAGTTGCACCTTCTGGAACGTGAAGGTGAATGTTATATTTCGGGACAATTTCTGTATTAATGCCCAGCAAAGCCGCATTGGCTTTGATATATTCAAGCGCAATGGTCGCCGATTCTTTCATTACTGTGCCAAGGTTCCCCGTGATGGTCATATTGCCTTTTCCGGGTGAAATGAGCGATTCGATAAATAAAATATCACCACCAACAGCCGTCCAAGCAAGCCCTGTAACAACTCCAGCAACTTCGTTATTCTCAGATTTGTCGCGCTCTAATCTTGGCGCACCCAGAATTTTAATAAGGTCTTCGTCGGTTACTTTTTTGTTGTACTCCTCTTCCATCGCCACCGATTTGGCACCGTTGCGAATGACTTGCGCCACTTTGGTTTCTAATCCTCTAACGCCCGATTCGCGGGTGTAGCCTTCGACAATTTTTTCGACTTGTTTCTTGCCAATCGTTAAGTCTTTTGGGGTTAATCCGTGTTCTTTTAATTGCTTCGGAATTAAATGTTGGCGTGCAATTTCAACTTTTTCTTCAATAGTATATCCCGTCATTGAAATCACTTCCATACGGTCTTTAAGCGCAGGTTGAATGCCCGCCATATTGTTAGACGTAGCAATAAACATTACTTTAGACAAGTCGAATCCCATTTCGAGGAAATTGTCATAAAATTCTTTGTTTTGCTCAGGATCCAACACTTCGAGCAACGCCGATGAAGGGTCGCCTTGATTGCTGACCGATAGCTTGTCTATTTCGTCTAAAACAAAAACAGGATTAGAAGTGCCCGCTTTTTTCAAACTTTGAATAATTCGACCGGGCATTGAGCCAATGTAAGTTTTTCTGTGACCTCTAATCTCGGCTTCATCTCGCAATCCGCCCAAAGAAATTCTAACATATTCTCTGCCTAAAGCTTCAGCAATTGACTTCCCGATAGAAGTTTTTCCTACTCCCGGAGGTCCAGTCAAGCAAAGAATTGGCGACTTCATGTCGTTTCTTAATTTCAAAACTGCCAAATGTTCAATGATTCTTTTCTTCACATCTTCAAGTCCGAAATGTTCTCTGTCGAGTATTTTCTGAGCTCGCTTTAAATCGAAGTTGTCTTTTGAAAATTCATTCCAAGGCAATTCAAGAAGCAATTCTAAATAATTTCTTTGCAAACCAAAATCGGGCGCTTGAGGATTCATACGTTGCATTTTTGACAATTCTTTATCAAAATGCTTGCTGGTTTTTTCGTCCCACTTTTTGAGTTTTGCCTTTTGACGCATTTCCTCAATTTCTTCTTCTTGCGAAACACCACCCAGTTCTTCCTGAATGGTTTTCATTTGTTGATGAAGAAAATATTCGCGTTGTTGCTGGTCTAAGTCAAATCGAACTTTAGATTGAATATCGTTTTTTAATTCCAGCTTTTGCAACTCAACATTCATATATCGTAGCGTTTCGAGTGCACGCTCCTTAAGCACATTCATTGACAGTAAATCTTGTTTTTCTTTTACGGTCAAATTCATATTAGAAGAAACAAAATTGACCAAGAAAGGCGGACTTTCAATGTTTTTGATTGCAAAAGTAGCTTCTGTCGGAATGTTTGGGCTGTCTTTAATAATCTGAATTGCCAATTCTTTGAGCGAATCAATGATTGCACTAAACTCAGTATCTGTTTTTGAAGGACGGGTTTCAGGAACCGACTTTATCGTTGCTTTAAAATAGGGTTCGTTTTGAAGCATTTCATCAATCTCGAAACGTTTGGTTCCTTGAAGAATGACCGTCACGTTGCCATCGGGCATTTTTAGAACTCTAATAATTCGGGCAACAGTCCCGATTTTATGAATATCGTTGAGGCTTGGTTCTTCAATTTCTTCGTCAATTTGAGAGACAACACCAATTATTTTGTTTCCAGCATTAGCATCGTTAATCAATTTAATCGATTTGTCTCTCCCTGCTGAAATTGGAATGACAACACCTGGAAATAAAACGGTGTTGCGAAGTGGTAATATCGGCAAAGAGTCAGGCAATTCTTCATTGTTCATTTCTTCTTCATCTTCACGAGATAGAAGCGGAATCAACTCCGCTTCTGAATCGAACTCTTGGAGTGACAAATTGTCAAGTGTAATTAATTTCGG
>CAIXNQ010000170.1 GCA_903920835.1 uncultured Bacteroidota bacterium
CAACGATCAGTAGCTAATATGAGCCGAATTTGATACACCACGGGACGTGAAGGACAACGATAACAGCGAACTAAACATCGAAATGTATCATCATCAAGTCCAAAATCGCGAAAATAACCTTTTGGACGACCAGTTACAATACAGCGATTATGTAAACGAATTGGAGCGCTGTTTCTTGGAATTTTTTGTAATTTTGCTGCCAACACAAGTTGTTCACTTCTTGGACCAGACGAGGCATCTTTTAATAAATTCAGAATTTCTGTTCGAACTTTTCTATACTTAATAACTAACTTTTGACGTTTTTTTTCACGTTCAATCATTCCTTTTTTTGCCATACTTTTTCAATAATTTTTTTTTTTCATTTCATGTTTTGTTGTTTTTGGCTTCAGCGCCAGGTTTCAGTTGATTTTATGAACTGAAGCAAAAAAAAACTAAATGAAGTCGAAAAAAATAAGCTTGAAGACTTTTTGCCGCAAGCGGACAAAATAAAATTAGTCTTCTATTTATACTTTACGAGAATAATATTCAATAATAAGAAGTTCATTTACTGAACAACCTACATCTGCACGTGGAACAATTTGTTTTACTTCGCCTAAAAAATTTTTTGTATCAAATTTTAAATGTGAACCTCCTAACTGATTTGTATTTGTGTCATTTGAAGCCGCTTGGCGAGATGATTTTCTATTTTTAACAGTAATTTTATCACCAGGTTTACATTGATAACTTGGAATATTTACAGTCAGGTCCGCGCCATTTACACAAATGTGTCCATGACTTACTAATTGTCTTGCCGCACGTAATGTTGGTGCAAAGCCACCTCTAAATACAATATTATCTAAACGCATTTCTAAAAGTTGAAGTAAAAGTTCACCAGTTGAACCTTTCATTCGTCTAGCTTTTTTTACATAGCGGACAAGTTGATCTTCATTTACCCCATAATTAAAACGTAATTTTTGTTTTTCTTTTAATCGAATGCTATATTGTGAAGCTTTTCCTCCACGGAATGAAGGACCGTGTTGTCCTGGAGGATTTTGTTTGGAAGAAGATTTTCGAGCTAATCCTGGCAATTCGCCCAAACGGCGAGTAATACGTAAACGAGGTCCACGATAACGTGACATAATAAAACTCCCTTTGTAGATGCGGACAATATTCAATGCTGTGATTTTCAGATGTTTTTGCTTGGGCGCTTTTTTCAATATTAAATTATTTTTTGCGCTTTCGGTTTTGGAGTTTATTTTTTTGCTTCGCATTTTGGTAGATGATTATTTCCAGAAATAACCAAACAACAAAGCAACAAAGCAAAAAAAATAAACTCCCAACGATTCAGTATAAAAATATCTAAAGATTCAAAATGAATTTTTGTACGACTTTAATAAAATGTGTTTTACGAAAAATTTTTATTTCCAATTCTAAAATATGAGTTGGCTTTTTTCTGATCGTAAAACGTTTTTCGGAGGTTTAAAAAAATTGAAAAAACAAATCGCTAAGCGTATTTATCTTTTTTCGTTTTTCCAACCTCGCGTCTAAGAATGAAGGCCAGTCTTTATTTTTCGTTTCGGTTTTGTTTATAAACAAACTAAAAACTAACTAAAGAAGTTTTTAATTCTTGAAAAAGAATAAGAAAATAATCTAAAGCTTGGCTTAAAGCGTCTTTTGGATGAAAAGAACCATTAGTCCAAATTTCAAGAAAAACATTTTCATCAGTTAAGTTTTCTTGGTATCGTAGTGATCTTTCACCTTGTTGATCTTCTTGAATACTATAATTAACTTTTTTAATTGGAAAAAAATTTCCATCGGTCAATAAAAAATCAGAAAATTCTTCGCTTTTTGATTTGATTTTTTCGGTTTCTTGCACTCGCGCAGAATTTTCCCCAATTTGGTTCAAAACGACTGGGAACAAGGGTAAATTTTTTTGCGAAGCCTCTTCTGAGGGAGTTAACATTTTATTTACAAGATTCGTAATAACATATTCAATTAAAATTGAATTTAATTCATTAATTTGATTTAACTCTTCCGTAGAAAAAACTGGCGCTCCTGAGCTTCCACTACGATCAGCTTTGCTTGTTATAGCAATATCTTTAAATACAATAGTCGCTAAATATTGCTCAGGATTTACAATAAAAAGACCACTATTTTGTGGAATATTTAAATGTTTTGCTCTTAAAATAAAGATTTTTTGTGTTTCGTGAGTTTGTTTTTTTGCTTCGGTTTGGTTTCCTAAAGATAAAGTGAGACCAACTTCTGGTTCCAAACTTGACTTTCCTTTTTTTTCTCGATTTTCTTCACTTTTTGATTCATTTCTTTCGTGTTGTGACAAATCAGACTCAAAAAGATTGTTGAGAAAAAGTTCTCCTTTGTAATATTTTGAAATTGATGCGTTTCTATCCGCAAGCGGCGAAATAGTCTTTTTACTTTC
>CAIXNQ010000171.1 GCA_903920835.1 uncultured Bacteroidota bacterium
TCAGTGGCGGTGGCGGAGGTAATGGCACAGGACCCTCTAATCGATAGTCAAGTTCTCTTTAATCCAAATCAATATAACTGAGAAGCTAAAAAAGCATCTTCGCTTTAGGTGGTTGTTATTTGATTGGTAAAACAGTTGAAAAACCCTTTTTTGCTCTTAAGACCCTAAAAGTCGGCTTTTACCCTGGCAAATCACCCCTGAAATCACCTTCAAAATTTAGTCAAATCTAAGCCCTTTTAAGCCTGTTTAGCAGGGGCTTTAACCATTTGGCTAATAGTGGCAGATACCATCAAATAATGCCTCTCAGATCTTTTAAACGAGTCGAAAATTACTCGAAATCGCCTTATTTTTTAGGCATTTAAACCTCTTTAAACGCCCTTTTCAGCACTTTGAATTTGACCATTTGGCTGACAACTGACCCAATTTTTAGATCACCCTGAGCCCTACAATAACAGTATGCCCCAAACCAAATTCGCACCTAAAGTGGCATCCGCATCACCTGAGGAAATCAAAGCACTCAGGGATCAACTCAATTTATCAGTTCTTGACGTTTCAAAACTATTGAAGGTCAACGCAGATAACTGGGAGAAATGGGAGTCTGGCAGTCAAAAAATGCCCGCACCCGTTTTTTTACTTCTCAAGATTGCAGCTAAGAATGGGACGTTATTTATTCTGAGTCACTATTAAGGTTCTCCAAGATTCATGGAAGGTTTGGTAGCCAAAACCGAGTGTTAAAACTTAATAAAAATAATTAGAGTTCTAAAAATTAAGACTTGGAATCTGTATTGATTGTTTTTTTATCATTTTTTTTCTCAAAAAGTTTATCAATATTCTTAAAGGTTTTAATGCCGATTAAGACAAATAGAATTCCAACAAAAACCGCAATAAGAATTGATACAGTTATATCCGAGTCACTGGCACTTTTCTGACCGTCCGTATTAGATGCCGCCTTAATAGCAACAATAGCTAAGGTTTTGCCTAATAGTCCCTCCTCTTGACTTAACAAAGTATAAAAATTGGGGGCGAGAATATGTGCATTGAAATCTAAGCTCATAGTTTGATTTTTAATACCTAAATAAAAACTTATAAAAGTAATGCTTAAATGCCCATAAATCATATCAGAGAAATCATCCATAATTATTATTCCTTTGAAGTAGACTGGATTTCCAGCTAGAGAAAAGAAAACGATTTCAAATGAGATTAATTTCACTAAAAATACACAGCAAACTATGATTTTTTTAAAAAGACTTTCATTATTTATATCGCTACTAATTAGCGGATGCTATGACTTGAAAGATGAAAAAATTTATTTATCATGCGAGGGAATCGAAAGAACACAAACTGTTGACTACTCTAAAGAAGCAGGGCAAAGAATTTCCTCAAAAGAGATTGAAAGAAAAATGACGCTCAAAATTCACAGCGAATCAAGAGAGTCTTTTTTTAAAAGAAAAAGTGAAGAAGATCCATTAAAAAACATTGAGAATAAGAAGCCTCAGATATATGTAATTAAATTCACCGACGGCGCCGAATTCTTTACTCGTAATTTTGACAACACAACAAATACAAGCCGAGAAAACGGCTACATAATTGCAGAGGTAACAGACCAGAAAGCCTATATTACTCAAAATAGTCATTCATATTTCCAAAAAGAGGGCAATAAATCATTGCTTGAGGACATCTATTACTCCTTTGATTTAGACAGAATCTCTAGTGTTTTCAGTGAAAAAAAGAAAATAGAGTATGGATTAGTAACAACCGAGATTGAATCCAAAGGGATATGTAAAAAGATTGAGAAAATAATATAAAAATCAAACAAATGAAATTTAAAAATATATTAGCATTCGTACTCGCCTCACCTTTATGGGCGATCTGCAACGCAACTGTGATTTATGAATACGACAAATCTAATCCACCCGTTGCTGAATTAAAAATTATTGATGAAATAAAAAGAAATGAAGAAATTGAATTTGGACGAATTCTTGGAGAAATGGAAAACAAAGGGATTAAATTAAAACTAAATTCAATACAACTTAACAGTCGAGGGGGCAATTTTGATGCGTCAATGGAAATTGGCAAAATAATAAGAGAGAAGAGTTTAAACACATTTGTATCGAACGATTCAGTATGCGAAAGTTCGTGTGTTTTTATATTATCAAGTGGTATTGTTCGTATGGCTTTTGGTACAGTAGGTGTTCATAGGCCAGTTTATGTAGGCTCGGATGAAAAACAGATAAGCAGAAAGAATATCGATATAGACGATAAGATCATGTCAAATTATCTATATGAAATGGGTATGAGTTGGAATCTAAGCGAAGCAATTAGAATGACGCCGAGTTGGAAAATCAGAGTATTGACAACTGACGAGAAGATTAATTGGGGGCTCAATGGAACTGACAGAATGTATGAAGAGCTATGGTTTAGAAATATTGGAAACAAGCTTGGATTAAAAAGAAATGAAATAATTGAAAAAGTTAAA
>CAIXNQ010000172.1 GCA_903920835.1 uncultured Bacteroidota bacterium
ATTTATTATCTGAATTAGTTTCTAGATTTATAAAATTGTCTTAATTATCTTTTAATTTATTACATTTGACTGCATTTTATTATTTCAAAATATAGGCATCTTTAATGGTGCTTTTTTTTAGATATTTTATAAAAGAACTATTAGCAATCAAATTATTAAATATACTTTTTATAATTTAAAAAAAAATATGAGACTCGAAGATTTTGACAATGATGAAGAGAAAGTAATTCAAGACAAACTAAAACAAAAAACTTGGAACGAAATTAGAACCAACGACAGTTGGGCTATTTTTAAAATAATGTCGGAGTTTGTAAATGGCTACGAAAATATGGGGCGCATCGGGCCTTGTGTTTCTATTTTTGGTTCAGCACGAACAAAGCCCGACGATAAATATTATCTTCTGGCAGAAAAAATAGCTTATAAAGTAAGTAAATCGGGCTATGGAATTATTACAGGTGGTGGTCCTGGCATCATGGAAGCGGGCAATAAAGGTGCGCATAATGGTGGTGGAACATCTGTTGGTCTAAACATTGAATTGCCTTTTGAACAACATTTTAATCCATATATAGACAAAGATAAAAATCTAAATTTTGATTATTTCTTTGTAAGAAAAGTAATGTTTGTTAAATATTCTCAAGGATTTATCGTGATGCCTGGAGGTTTTGGAACACTCGACGAAATGTTTGAAGCACTGACTTTAATTCAAACAAAAAAGATAGCAAAATTCCCGATAATTCTAGTTGGTGCTAGTTTTTGGTCTGGATTAATTGACTGGATTACGAGTGTTTTAATTGAACAAGAAAAAACGGTTAGTCCGAATGATTTGAACTTAATTAAAATTGTTGAAACCGAAGATGAAGTTGTTGAAGTGCTGGATAGTTTCTATAAAAAATACAATTTAAGTCCCAATTTTTAATTCATTTAAATGTGACTTTATCTATAAAAGATCTTACCGCAATTCTCGACGCAACTTGTTTTGGAGAAAATGAATCTGTAGTTATTGACGCTATTTCAATAGACAGTCGATCGCTTCAAAACAGCAAGAATACGTTATTCTTTACGATTGTTGGCCCTAATAATAACGGTCATGATTATATAGAAAGTCTCATTAACAAAGGCGTTACTGCTTTTGTAGTTTCAGATATTCCTTCAAATTTATTAGGCAAAGCAGTATTTCTTAAAGTAACAAACACGCTCGAAGCATTACAAAAAGTAGCCGCATTTTATCGAAGTTTATTTCATTTTCCCATCATTGGAGTTACTGGAAGTAACGGAAAAACCATCGTCAAAGAATGGCTTAATTTTTTACTTTCGCCCAATTATAATATCATAAAAAGTCCAAAGAGTTATAATTCGCAAGTTGGTGTTCCGCTTTCGGTTTTGGGAATTAACGAATATCATAACCTTGGCATTTTTGAAGCAGGCATTTCGACTACCAACGAAATGTGTAAGCTAGAACCAATTATCCAACCCACCATTGGGATTTTAACCAATATTGGTTCTGCTCACGACGAGGGATTTTCAAGCATGGGCGAAAAAATAAAAGAGAAGCTCAAGTTGTTTGCCAACGTTTCGGTTTTGATTTATAACAAAAACAAAACAATAGATGCGTTTATCAATCCGAAGATAAAAACCTTCAGTTGGAGCAGCAGAGACGATAATTCGGATGTTTTTATTTCAATTAAGAAGCGCCAAAGCCACTCGATTCTTTCTGTAAAATACAAATCAGAACAATTTGAAGTTGAAATTCCGTTTTTAGATTCGGCGTCTATAGAAAATGCCATTCAATGTTTGATGGCGATGCTCTATTTGGGTTCTGATTACGACACTATTTCGACCCGAATGGCGCTGCTTTATCCGATAGAAATGCGGCTTAAAGTCAAAACAGGAATCAACAGCACGATGTTGATTGACGACAGCTACAGTTCCGATTTTCAGTCGCTCAAGATAGCCTTAGATTTTTTAGAAAGTCAAAGACAATTCAAAAAGAAAACACTCATTTTGTCTGATATTTTTCAGAGTGGTTTGTCTGTTGAGGAACTTTATTCCAAAGTTTCGCAGATGATTATTTCTAATAAAATCAACAGAGTGATTGCCATTGGAACTACAATTTCTAGTTTTAAAAATAAATTTCCAAACTGTATTGCTTTTTCAGCTACTTCAGAATTTATTAGTCATTTTAATTCGATAGATTTTCACGATGAAACCATTTTGATTAAAGGTTCCACAATGTTTCAGTTTGAAAAAATAGTAGCACTTTTAGAACAAAAGAAACACGAAACAGTTCTCGAAATCAACTTGAATGCCATCAGTCATAATTTGACTTTCTATAAAAGTAAATTGCAACCAGCAACCAAATTAATGGTCATGGTAAAAGCATTTAGCTACGGAAACGGCGGATTTGAAATAGCAAAACTGCTCGAATATCATAAAGTAGATTATTTGGGAGTAGCTTTTGCCGACGAAGGAATTGCTTTAAAATCGGCTGGAATTTCGCTACCTATTATGGTGATGAATCCAGAAATTTCTAGTTTTTCGGCAATTGTTCAGCATCAATTAGAGCCCGAGATTTATAGTATCAAAGGATTGAATGCTTTTTTGCAAGTGGTCAAACAACACAAGCTACACCAATATCCAATTCATATTAAAATTGATACTGGAATGCATCGTTTGGGTTTTGAAGCTGAAAATCTGAGTGAACTTATTGCAATTTTAATGAACAATCCGGCAGTGAAAGTGCAGAGTATTCTTTCGCATCTCGCAACGAGCGACAATCAAAATGATCAGACTTTTGCATTGGAACAAATTGCTTTGTTTGAAAAGTTGTCAACAGCATTAATTAAAAATCTAGGTTATGTTCCTATTCGACATATTCTAAACACCTCAGGAATTAGTAATTTTAAAGAAAATCAATATGACATGGTGCGTTTGGGCATCGGGCTTTATGGCGTTTCAAACGATCCTGAAGAACAAAAACAATTGGAAAATGTAGGCACGTTGAAATCTGTTATTTCTCAGATTAGAATAATAGAAGCTGGCGAAAGTGTTGGTTATTCTAGAAGATTTATCGCTAATGAATCGACCAAAATTGCTACAATTCCGATTGGTTATGCTGACGGTATTTCAAGACAGTGGGGCAATGGCGTTGGTTTCGTTACTATTAACCATCAAAAAGCACCAATAGTGGGTAGTATTTGTATGGATATGTTGATTGTTAATTGCACTGGAATCGATTGTTTCGAGGGCGACCAAGTAGAGATTTTTGGAACGAATCCAACGATTGTTCATTTGTCATCTGCTTTGCAAACCATTCCTTATGAAATCATGACCAGTATTTCGCAGCGTGTTAAACGTATATTTTATAGGGAATAATTCAACTATTACAATAGTATCACGAATAAATTGGATTACTTTTTTTGAAATTTATTCGTCAATTAATAATAAAATCTATTTTTGTAATTCAATACTAATATTTAAAAGAATAACGATATGAAAGTGGCTGTAGTGGGCGCAACCGGAATGGTGGGCGAAATAATGCTTAAAGTTTTAGCGGAACGAAATTTTCCGGTAACCGAATTAATTCCTGTGGCATCTGAAAAATCGGTAGGGAAAGAAATTGAATTTAAAGGAAAAAAATATACGGTGGTTGGGTTGCAAACGGCTGTTGATTTAAAGGCAGACATCGCTTTGTTTTCGGCTGGCGGACAAACTTCATTAGACTGGGCACCTAAATTTGCGGAAGCGGGAACTACGGTTATCGATAATTCTTCGGCGTGGCGGATGGATGCAAGTAAGAAATTAATTGTTCCAGAAATCAACGCTGGTGAACTTACTTCGGCAGATAAAATAATTGCTAATCCGAATTGTTCTACTATTCAAATGGTGTTGGTTTTGGCACCTCTTCACAAAAAATACAACATCAAAAGAGTGATTGTTTCTACCTATCAATCCATTACTGGAACGGGCGTGAAAGCCGTGCAACAACTCGAGAATGAATATAACGGAGTTCAGGGCGATATGGCTTATAAATATCCTATTCACAGAAATGCAATTCCGCAATGTGATGTTTTTGAAGAAAATGGCTATACAAAAGAAGAGATGAAACTGGTTCGAGAGACTAAAAAAATCATGGGAGACGACCGTATTGCAGTTACTGCAACGGCTGTGAGAGTTCCTATTGTTGGTGGTCATAGCGAGGCGGTGAATATTGAGTTTTCAAACGACTTTGATGTTTCTGAAGTTAGAAAAATATTACACGAAACCCCCGGTGTCATTGTTCAAGACAACACAGATACTTTTACTTATCCAATGCCGCTTTATGCCGCAGGAAAAGACGATGTTTTTGTGGGCAGAATTAGAAGAGACGAAAGCCAAGCGAATACGCTAAATTTATGGATTGTTTCAGACAATTTGCGTAAAGGAGCGGCGACCAACACTGTTCAAATTGCGGAATATTTAGTTGCACATCAATTGTTGTAAACGAACAAGCAACTATTTTTAGTTTGTTGAGAAACGGTCGGTTTTTGATCTGAAAAGTAGCTTGTTTTGGGTGATTTTTCTAAAACTACAAAAATAGAAACCCTTGTAAATACTGGCTTGGACTATGAAAAATGCATTTGCACCATGAAAAACGCATTTGCACCATGCTTTTTTTGAAATGCACCTTGTTGGTAGTTAAATGCACCATGAAAAACGGATTTGCACCGTGTTTTTTTTGAAATAAACTTTGTTAAAAATCATTTGCACCATGTGAATAGAGATTTGCACCATGTGAGTGAACAATTGCACCATTAAAGTATTGAGTTGAACTGAATAAGTGCTTTTTTGGAGGAATTTTGTTGAGAAAATTACTTTATAAGTTGTCAATTATTTGGTTTAAGTAGTTTTTAGAATGATTTAAGTAGAGCTAAATACTTGATTTTCATTGAAAAAATGTTGTAGAAAAATATTTAGAATTTGTTTTGTAGGGAATGAATTGTTTTTTAAATTTAGCACGATTAACCTATTTGTTAGTAGGTTATGGTGAAAATATTTTTTTTAATTTTAATTTGTAATAAGTTATGAGTAGTGCAAAACATTTTTTGAGAGAAGAGTATGTTCC
>CAIXNQ010000173.1 GCA_903920835.1 uncultured Bacteroidota bacterium
AATTGGAAATCCTTCTAAAAAAGCATGAATACAAAGACTTAGAAACAATAACCAGGGCATTTGGTTCATTTTTTCATGTCCGTGAACGTGTCCGTGTTCGGCACCTTTTGAGAAAAATTCAAGTGTAATTTGAAACAATATACCCAACATGATAAACAAACCAACCATTTTATTATGGCTTTGATAAACCTCAGGAAGCAAGTGAAGTACTGTTAGTGATAATAAAAAAGAACCACTGAAAGCCAATAGAAGTTTGAGATTAGTTTTGTTTTTTGGTTTAAACCAAAGCGAAACTGAAAGACCTAATAAAACAGAAATTAGTGGTAGAATATAAATCATTTAAAAACCATAATTAATCGTTCGCTATCTTTTGCGTGGTATTTTTTTAATTTATAATCACCAAAAATATCTAATAAATGAAGCCCCGCTTGACTAAAAAGATTTTCGAAATCTTTCAAAGTGAAAGCCCTTACTTTTTCTTCAAAGTGAAACTGTTCGCCTTCGTTTTCAAAATCAATTTCTTTAATAATGAAGTCATTTTTAAGGTGTCTTTTTATATTAAAATCAATTCCGTCAACTGTTTTTACTTCAGCTGCAACTAGGTTTTCAAGAACGTGTGGCGTATTAAAAAAATCAATTACTGCAAAGCCATAATTTGTCAAACTATCTTTTATGGTTATTAAGGTTTTTAAGTGATCATCATCAGATTCAAAATAACCAAAACTCGTAAAAAGATTAAAAATAGCATCAAACTTTTCATCAAAAGGCTGACGCATATCGTGAATTTTAAATTGCAATTCTGGATTTGCATTTTTGTTTGCTATTGCTATGCTCGTTTCCGAAATATCAACCCCAAGAACATTATAACCTAATTGGTTTAAGTAAATCGAATGTCGTCCTTTTCCACAAGCCAAATCTAGAACTTTAGCACCTTCTGGTAAGTTTAGATAATGGGTCAAAGTGTCCATAAATAATTGCGCCTCTCTATAATTTCTGTCTTTATATAAAATATGATAATATGGAGAATCAAACCAAGAGGCAAACCAAGTTTTTGTTGAACTATTATTTAGAAGTGACATTATATTATTCGTATAAATTCTTAGCGGGCAAAATTAGTGTATTTTTGCAGACGATTTTCCATCTTTGGAAATATCTTAAAAAAAACATCCTTTATATTGGTCTAAAGGAAAAGAAAAAATGTCATGGAAAATTATAAAATGATTGCCAAAACCTTCTTTGGTTTTGAAGAACTTTTAGAAAAAGAATTACAACTTTTGGGTGCTCAAGATGTCGAAAAAGGAGTGCGAATGGTAAGTTTTAAAGGCGATAAAGGATTTATGTATAAAGCCAATTTATCCCTTAGAACTGCCCTAAAAATAGTGAAACCAATTTATAATTTTAGAGCAACAAACGAAGAATCACTCTATAAGGGCATTATGTCAATGAAGTGGAACCAATACTTAAATGCCAATCAAACATTTATTATTGACACAACAGTTCATTCTGATTACTTCAAACATTCTCAGTTTGTGGCTCAAAAATGCAAAGACGCCATAGTTGATCAATTCAGAACTCGAACAGGACAACGACCAAGCGTAGATAAAGACCGCCCCGATCTTAGAATCAACATTCATATAGATAAAGACCAAATTTCTGTTGCGCTAGATACTTCGGGAGCTTCTTTACATCATCGTGGATACAGAACAGCAACAAATATTGCACCTATAAACGAAGTTCTTGCTGCTGGAATGATTTTGCTTTCGGGCTGGGAGGGAAGGTCTGATTTTCTTGATCCAATGTGTGGTTCAGGAACTATTCTAGCCGAAGCAGCAATGATTGCCTGCAACATTCCTGCAAACATCAATAGAAAAGAATTTGCCTTTGAAAAATGGAACGATTGGGACAACGATTTGTTCGACCAAATTGTAGAAAGTCAATTGAAGAAAGTTCGAGAATTTCACTACACCATTAAAGGTTTTGACAAAGCCCCAAGCGCAGTTATGAAAGCCAAAGACAACATCAAAAACGCCAATCTTCAAGATTATATTACGGTTACAGAAGCTAACTTTTTTGATTCTAAAAAAGAAACTTCAGGACCTTTGCAAATGGTTTTTAATCCGCCTTATGGCGAACGACTTGACATACAAATGGAGCGTTTTTATAGAGAAATGGGAGATAGTATGAAGCAAAATTATCCAGGAACAAACGCTTGGTTCATTACGGCAAATCTTGAAGCACTTAAATTTGTTGGTTTAAAACCATCTCGAAAAATTAAA
>CAIXNQ010000174.1 GCA_903920835.1 uncultured Bacteroidota bacterium
GTTTTTATTTCAAGCTATTGTACAACTTAACCAATTGTTATATGTTATGAGAAAGTATGAATATACCCAAATTAAAAAAGAACTTTCAGAATTATCTAGAAAAGTAGAAGAAATTCCAAATGCGTTAAGCATTACCGAAGAGGTATTGCTTGACAGTAGTGATATGTTGAAATTGCTTAAATGTAGCAATTCTACACTACACCGCCTCCGCAAAAAAAGAGCAATACCATTCAATAAAATAGGCGGTCGTTATTATTATCCAAAGTACTATTTTACAAAAGAGTTTTTAAAAAGTATTATCGAAAAAGAATAAGCTTTCTTAGCTTTATTAAACTTTAAATGAAATGATATTATTGTCTTAATATCAAATATATTACTATATCTGTAAATCATATTGAAAATGAAAAAAATATTATGATTTAAAGCATTCCTTTTTGTAAATTATTTAATCCAAAATTAATAGGTCATTTTTCTAATTCTATTTAGGTTTTGTTCGGGTGTTCTTCGCAAAAACCTATTTTTTGCAAACCAAACCCGAACCAAACCCGAACAACATCCGAAGAAGGTCTTTTTAAGCTTCGAACAAACCTGCCACAATAGGTCAAGACAAGTCAAAACATGTCAAAACATGTCAAATATTACCACACGTTCAGGGGCTATTGTACAGTAATTCAAAACGTTATACATTTGCTGTACTTAGTAACCAATAGGGCTAAGAAACTATTTATTAATCCCTAAAAAAACTAAATTATGGGAACATACAACAAGGGCATTTTAGGCCCGTTTTCTGGAAAAGTAGGCACTGTGGTGGGTGCGAATTGGCGGGGCAAAGACGTGATGCGGTCATTGCCTAAAAAAACCGACCGACCACCTTCTGACCTGCAATTGATTCAACAAGGGAAGTTCACTTTTGTGAGCAAGTTTTTAAACCCGATTAGCCCTGTTACTTCGCGCTATTTTGGGTTTGACACTGGCGCACAGACCAGAAGAAACCAAGCAATGTCGTATCACATTAAAGATGCGGTGAATTTTGTAGCTCCTGATTATGAAATTTTGTTTAACAAAGTGCTCATCAGCAAAGGCGATATGCTGGGCGTGCAAAACCCAACTGCGAGCAGTCCAGGCATACGACAATTGCAATTGACTTGGGACGACAACTCGGGGCAAGGCACCGCCAGTGCTACCGATAACCTCGTGGTGGTGCTCTATGCGCCTGATAGTGATTTGTATTACTTGAACCTGCAAGCAGCTAACAGAGAAGAATTGTCGGTAGTTATTGACTTGCCGGAATATTTTCAAGGAGTTTTGGTGCAGGGTTGGATTACTTTTGTGGCTGCTAACGAAAAAAGTTATGCCACCAGCAACTATATTGGTTCGCTAACAATTCAATAGTCAATTGGGGATTCATAATAAATTTTTCATAGACTGAAAACTCCTCACGCCAGAGGAGTTTTTCTTTATATTGCTACTCTCACAAAGCAGGAATTTTAAACGTTGTTTTAATGATTTGATTCCTTACACTTTACAAAGACAATGATGATTAATATTATTTATTTGTCTCAGAATTTAAAATAAACATTTAGGAAAAATCCACTTTGTATAATTTCACAAATTTATTTCAAAACCGTCTTTTACTTCTATATTTGCAATTGAAAACACAAATACAATTTTATAAATGATTAAAGTAGCAGTGATTGGTTTTGGCAACGTAGCAAGTCATCTCATTGCGGCTTTTCAACATTCTTCTGAAATTGAAGTTGTTCAAGCCTTTTCTAGAAGTCAAAAGACTAGCAATTCGTTGTTTAATGGACTTGAAATTACCAACAATTTGGCTGATTTAAAACAAGCCGATGTTTATATTATTGCAGTTTCTGACGCAGCTATTGCAGACATTTCAAACCAGCTGACTTTTGAAAATAAATTAGTAGTACACACTTCGGGCAGCGTTGATTTAACTGCAATGAATGTCAAAAACCGACGAGGTGTTTTCTATCCGCTGCAAACGTTTACTAAAGGCAAATCTATTGATTTTAGCAATGTGCCCATTTTTATCGAAACTGAATTTGATGAAGATAAGTTATTGTTAAAGCAACTGGCTCAAAGCATCTCTAAATCAATTCATTTTACAGATTCAAAACAACGAAAATCACTGCACAGAGCAGCAGTTTATGTCTGTAATTTTGTCAATCATTTATATGCTGTTGGAGACAATATCTGTCAAGAAAACCAACTCCCTTTTGACTTATTGCTGCCATTAATTGCTGAAACAGCTTCAAAAGTGCAAACATTAACACCAAAACAAGCTCAAACTGGTCCTGCAAAACGGCATGATCAACAAACAATTGCAACACATTTAGCCGCTACAACAACTGATAATGAACGTGCTATTTATGAATTACTAACCAAATCTATTCAAGAAAATGAGTAAAAGTTATAAAGAAATAATGAACGACATCACCACTTTTGTGTTTGATATTGATGGCGTTTTAACGGATGGTTCGGTACATATTACCCCAACTGGAGAAATGTTGAGAGAAATGAACATCAAAGACGGTTTTGCTATGAAAGCTGCTTTAGAAAGTGGTTATAATGTGTGTATTATCTCAGGTGGCACTAACGAAGGCGTTCGAGTACGATTGCGCAATTTGGGCATTACTGACATTCATTTAGGTTCGCCAGACAAGGTGGCAACGTTTAAAGAATACGCAGAACTCTATAATATAAAACCCGAACAAGTGCTTTACATGGGCGATGACATCCCAGATTATCACGTGATGAAACTGGTGGGTTTGCCTACTTGTCCGCAAGATGCAAGCCAAGAAATAAAAGCCATCAGTCAATATATTTCGCATATTAATGGTGGAAAAGGCGCTGTTAGAGACGTTATTGAACAAGTAATGAAAGTGCAAGATAAATGGCATTTGTATTATGATGGAAAACTTGATTAATTAAACAAAAATTAGCTTAAAACAATAATAATGAATTTCTTAAAATTAATTCGGATTCAAAATTTGCTACTCTTAGCAGTAATGCAATTGGTATTGCGATTTGGTTATTTAAAACTGCAAGCAATTCCATTGGCATTAAACAATTTGCAATATATTTTATTGGTGCTTTCAACTATTTGCATCGCCGCAGGAGGTTATATCATTAATAATATTTTTGATGTTGAAACCGACCGAATCAACCGCCCAAAACAAGTGGTGGTAGGCGAATCAATCTCAGAAGCAATGGCATATAATCTGTATGCTGGATTTACAATCACTGGTGTGGCGATAGGATTTTATCTGTCCAATTTAATTGAACGTCCAAGTTTTGCTTCGATCTTTATTATTATCGCGGCTACGCTCTATTTTTATGCTGCCAACTTAAAACAAAGCTTATTAATTGGAAATATTATTGTGGCATTATTACTTTCATTTAGCATTATTATTGTTGCTATTTTTGATTTAATGCCTGTTACTAATGATTCAAATAGAGCTACTATGGCAATCTTATTTAAAATTTTACTTGACTATGCTATTTTTGCTTTTGTATTAAATTTTATTAGAGAAATTGTCAAAGATTTACAAGACATCAAAGGCGATGTTAACGAAGGTATGGTCACATTGCCAATTGTTTTTGGAGTTTCAAGAACCGTAAAACTCGTTTTTGGAATAAGTATAATTCCGGTAGTGATGGTGGTTTATTATTTAATGACTTACGTTTTTGTTAATGGATTGATGCTGAGTTCGATTTACGGATTATTGTTAATCCTTGCACCACTGTGTTATTTCACGATTAATATGTGGTCGGCAAAAGAAAAA